>CALBGU010000224.1 GCA_937893155.1 uncultured Treponema sp.
GAGATAAGCTAGTGACTGGAGTTCAGACGTGTGCTCTTCCGATCTGGTGGTAGCGACGCAGGTTGAAGGCACGGTGCTTATCTTTGAAAAAATGTTTGAGAGCCGAATGTTTTTTGTGGACAAGCTCATCAATATGGGCGCGTCTATCGTGCTGTGCGACCCTCATCGTGCCGTTGTGTCAGGTCCGTCCACGCTACACGGCGACAACCTTGTTTCTCCCGATGTGCGTGCGGGAATGGCGATGGTCATTGCGGCAATGGCGGCTCAAGGCGAAAGCACGATTAGCAACGTGTATCAGATTGAGCGCGGCTACGAAAATCTGGTGGAACGCCTGCAATCGCTCGGCGCGCACATCGAGCGCGTTGAAGTGTAGTTACACAAAAAAGCGGGCGGGGATTTTTGCTGGTGCGGTTCCGCCCGCATTTTTTTTGAACAAGGAGTGCAATATGGAAAAACGCGAAAAAACGGTTCTTGAAATATTACAAAACAAGGCTGAACACAATCCCGACGAATACGAGGCGATGTCTCTCGATATAACCGATGTGTCGCGGGAAGTCGCACAGGCGGCAAGCGAGGTGAGCTGTTCGCTTGATATTCCGCTGAGATATGAAATCCGCACGGGTGAACAGGCGAGCGCAAAGCCGCAGGTGTTGTTTGACAAGAAAAAATATGCCAAGAAAGCCGATATGTTGAATTCATTCGGGGTGGTGTTCGGCTTTGAGATGGATTTTTTGCGCGCGGCGGGCGACAGTCTGCGGCTGTTTTGCGACAGGCTTGATTTTGTGCTGAATCTCTATCCGAATCATCTCTTTTTTCCGCAACTTGACGTGGAAAACGTTGCCGACAGCGTGCCAAAGCCGTCGAGCACGTTTAACACGATTGACACCAAAAAAGCGCGCGATATTGCGTTTGCAGCGACGGTGTTTTATTCTTACGGCAGGGCTGTCCCGTGGTTTTTGGTGGCACTCAAGCCGCTCAAGATGAGCCCAGCGGCATTTTTGGCGGATTTTGCGGAATGGCAAATCGTGGATAATTGCGCATTTGGACGCTTTGACGCACCGCGCGCGGCACACAAAGAAATAGAAAAAATGCAGCTCGTTTTTTTGCGCCAAAAATACGAAGAAAAGCACAAAGAACATCTTTTTTCGGCTCTTGAAGATATGGTAAAACTCAACGGCGCGTTTTCGCGGGTGATTGCCGAGGACGAAGAATGTGTGGTTGAAACGACGTACAATCCCGACGATGTGCTCAGTCCTGAGGGAATGGATTTAGCGCATTTTGTGGAAAGCACGGTTATGCAGCATTGCTCGGTCGCTGTTTTTGCAGGCGAGGACGGTCCTGACTATCTGATTTTGTAGCACATTCAAAACCGTTCCGCCTCATTTTTGTGCTGAACAGTGCTTTCTTGAAAAAGAATTTGCTGTCCGACAGCTTGGACAGTGAATTCTTGAAAAAGAATTCGCCGACTGACTGCTTGGACAGTGCTTTCTTGAAAAAGAATTCGTTGTCCGACTGCTTAGACAGTGAATTCTTGAAAAAGAATTCATACCGAACGATACGAAATCGAACAGAGCTGAAAAAACGAAGGGAGAAAATGAGATGAGCGAGAAAAAAATTTATAGGTGCGAAACGCAGGGAACGCGTGTGGACGAGTTTTTGCGGGATAAAATCCCTGCGCTCGTGGGAAAAACCGACGGCTTGAACTCAAAAATCCGCCGTCTTATCGTTGCGGGGGAAGTGCGCGTGAACGGCAAGCAGATTCGCCGTCCTGCCTATACGCTCAATCGCGGCGACAGGGTGGAGTTTGCGCTTGATGCGGGAAAATTTTTTGCGGAAAAGGAAGTCAACGACATCGCCTTTGAACTCACCGAAAAGGACGTGCTGTTTGAAGATGATGTCATCATTGTGGTGAATAAGCCTGCGTTTTTTCCGACCGAAAGCACGTTTCAGGAATCGCGCGACAATCTGCAAGCCGCGGTAATACGGTATTTGTGGGCAAAAAATCCCTCGCTCCGAAATCCGCCGTATGTGGGCATAATGCACCGCCTTGACCGCGAAACGAGCGGGGTGATTTTGTTTTCAAAATCGCGCAGTGTCAACAAGGCTCTGCACGATATGTTTGAAAATCATACCGTGCACAAGGTCTATCGCGCCGTGTGTGCCGACCCGTATGCCGCCGACAGCCGTTTTCGCAAAAATATCGGAAAAGAAAATGCCTTTCCGCCGCCGAATTTTCAAGTCGATAATTTTTTGGCGCGTATTTCAAAGAAGAGCGACCGCGCAAAGTGGGGCGCAGTCAAAGAAGCAGACGGCGGGCTTTGGGCGCACACGGATTTTCGTGTTGCACTGCGGCGAAAACTGGTGAAAAGCGCGGAGGAATTGCTTTCGGGGGGCGGAATTGACGCGCTCGGAATCGATGCAATGCCCAAAACGGGGCGGACTCACCAAATCCGTGTGCACCTTGCGGGGCTGGGACTGCCGATTTTGGGTGATACGCTGTATGGTGGCACGCCGTGGACGCGGATTATGCTTCACGCGCTCTCGCTCATCTTCCCTCACCCTGTAACAGGAGAGATGATGAGCGTGAACGCGCCGCTCCCCCCCGATTTTATCTAGTGCACGAAAGAGCAGGGGCATTTTCTGGGCGATTTTGAATAAAATGCGCAGATGATAAAAAAAATCTCAAGCGAAAACAGGTAATCCCGATAATAAAATTACAAGATGAAAGTTTTTGAGTTGTAAAAAATCATCCAGCATCTCAAAAAAAATAATTGCCCAATTTTATTTTGCTTTCGTCAAAGTTGAAAAACGTGTGAGGTTTTTCAACTTTTTTTTTGCGCGCTCTCACCTATCGCGTGTTTTTTTCCGATACTATCAACAGGATAAGAAGAATGAATACATATAAAGTTGCGGACATAAATGCCGATTCACGTTTTACAGATGTTGTGTTTCTCGATAAATCGTTTTTGCTTCTTGACCCCATTGTGCCGTTTACTTCTTCGTTGAAAACGCTTCTCAACAAATGGTATTTTACCGATGTGTTTTCTAACGGCATTCTTCGCACTGTGCAAGAGGATACCTCGGTGGAATACGAGGAGGAAGAGCCGAAGCCGATAACGATTCTTGCTGATGTTATCACGAATGCAAACCGCGAAACTGAAGAAGCGGGCGATAATGAGCAGAAGCGCCTTGAAATTGCGCAAAACGTTTTTGATACATACTTGAAGTACATTACGGCAGTGTATACTCGCTACGCAACAAACAAGACGTTTGAAAAAGAAGACATTTCCTCTGCAATGCAAGACTTGATTGCGTATATAAAAGCAAATAAAAAATATATATTGCGCATAACGCCGCCCCAAAAGAACATTGCCAAAGATTTTTTAGTGCTTCACAGTATGCGTTCCACGGTTATCGCCATCACGGTTGGTATGGAAATGCGTTTGTCTATGAGTCGCTTGAATGAGCTTGCCGTATCGTGCTTGCTCCACGAGATTGGTATGCTCAGGCTTCCGCCGCAGTTGTACATCACCGACAAACCCTTGACTGTGTATGAGCGCACGAAAATGAAAACGCACCCTCTCATTGGCTATCAAATCCTCAAAGCAGCCGAATTTTCCGGAAACATTCTTGGGGGAGTCTTGCAGCACCACGAAAACGAGAGCGGCACAGGCTATCCACAGGGACTGACGGGCGAAAAGATTTCTATGTACGCAAAAATAATCTCGGTGGCGTGTACATTTGAAGCGATTACAGCCGAGCGAGAGCATAAAGAAGCGCGCTCGAGCTATGAAGCGATGATTGAAATGATGCGGAACGAGTCAAAAGCCTTTAGCACAGACGTAATAATGGCATTGATTCGCTGCATGGGTATGTTCCCGATTGGTGCGTATGTCTATTTGATTAACGGAAAGGTCGCGCAGGTGGTAGATGTGGTTCCCGGCTCACCGCGCGCACCGATTGTGCAACTGGTAAATGAAAATACCGAAGATGGACGACCAGTTAAGATTCAAACAAATGACACTGATTTGAAGATTGTGCGTGTTCTGAACAAAAATGAAGTCAAAGACATCATCGGTGTAATCGACAAGAAATAAAATACAAGCGTTGCAAGAAAACGGCGTGCACATCTTTTGCGAAAAAAGGTTCGTGCATGCCGTTTTTTTTGTCTCTGCGGAAAAAAAATGCTTGCCGCAGTTAAGCGCAGTGCATTTTTATGCGCAGGAAAGGTCGGTGCACCGTGAAAACGGGGAATTCTGCGCGAAGAAAAGGCTGTTGCACCGTGTTTTTGGTGAATCCGTGAGTGAGGAAATGGCATTTTGATGGTGCGATGGACAAAACGTGGACGCAAAAGAAGAGAAAACAGGCGCATTTGTGTAAAACAGCCGTGCGGAAAGGGCAAAACAGAAGTGCAATGCTGAATCCTGCTCAGAAAAAAGAAAATCCCGCTGTGTTTTGAGCGGGATTGCGAATGAAAAAGCCATATTGCAGCACAACAATGCGCGTTTTTTGTGCTTACACCTTAAATAAATCGATTTCGTTGCCGATTTTTTGGATAGAATCACTCATTTTGCTTGAGATGTGAGACAAAGATTCTCCGGCAGAATGTATTTTCTGTGCGCCGACCGTCATTTCTGAAATGCTGTCTTTCATTTTCATCGTGGATTCCTGCAATTTTTGCATCTCAAAAAGGATTTGCTTATTGCCTTCAGACATTTCTTTGGACGCAGTACGCACTTCAAGCGTGCTGTCGTTCATTGTGTGAAGCGCGGAGCCTATTTGCTCGCTGCCCGTTTGCTGTTCGCTCATCGCGCCTTTTATTTGCCGCACGAGTTCGTCCGTTTCGTGAATATTGGTAGTCACAGAATCAAATGCCGTGCTTGATTCCACGGACGCGCTCACCACCGCGTCAATCGAAACCTTGATTTTTTCAAGCTGGACACCGATGTTGCGCGACTGTTCCTCCGAATCCTCCGACAATTTTCGTATCTCGTCAGCCACAACACTAAAGCCCTTGCCCGCGTCACCCGCGTGAGCAGCCTCAATCGCCGCATTCATCGCCAAAAGATTGGTCTGCTCGGCAATCGACGAGATAACCGTGTTTGCTTCTTGGAGCATTTCAGACTGCGCCTTGATTTGCTCAATTTTTGCATTGACATCGCTTTGCTTCGCCGCACCATTTTGCGCGTTGATTTCCAGATTTTCAAACGAAGTCGCCATTTTGACACCGTATTATTCACGCTTGAGATGTTCCCAATCATTTGCTCAACCGCGGCAGACGCGCCCGCAACCTGTTCCGACTGTTTTTCAATCATTTTTTCAAGCGAAGCAATGTTCGACGCTATTTCATTTATCGCGCCCGCCGTCTCGTCAACACTTCCCGACTGATTTGCGATTTGGGAATTCACGTCGCCGATATTCGACAATATTTGCGTGATTGCGCTTGCCGTGTCAACAGACACCGACGACATTGTTTCGCCAGCTGAATACAACTCGTCTTTTGAGTTCTTGATTTGCGCAATAATAGAACGCAATTTTTCGGTGAACACGTTGAAACCCTTCACCACAACACCAACTTCGTCAGACGATTTTACGTCGATTTTCTTTGTTAAATCAGCATTCCCCGTTGAAATCGCATTGATTGCGCCGCCGAGTTTGTTGAGCGGACGAATCGACAAGCTGATTACGAACGCAAGAGCGGAGATTGACACTATCGTGAGCGTAATAAAGACCACGAGAATCGCAATCGTCATCTCCGACAGCCGTGCCTCAAAGTCGGAAAACGGCACGCTGCACGCCGCAATCCAATTCGTGTTCTCAACACGCTTAAAAACACTCATCCACTTCTTTCCGCCGTCCGTGTAAACATCGCTGCCAGTCTTGCCCGACAAAAGTTGTGTCAAGTGTTCGCCGAGCGATGTGCCTGCGGCGGCTTTTTCAATCTCGGAAATGTCTTCCACGCCGACTTTCCAGTGGTCCTCGTTCGCGAGCGTGATTTTGCTTTCTGCGCTGATGATATACGGCTTTCTGTTATCGCTCATCGGGTGTTCCAAACACAAATCGCTTAAACGAAAACCGTCCATGCGGCAAAAAATCACGCCGACCTTTTGCGCGTTTTCGCCGTTTATCCCCAGCGCATATATCATCGACACCTCGGAAGACTGCTTGTCAACCGTCGGGTCGGTTATCACGATTTCGCCTTGCATCGCGCGCCTAAAAAATGGCTCTTGTGCAACAGAAAAAACACTGCCGTCAGCATTCAAACCCCGTCCCGTGCTGTCAACAAGGCTCACCGCAAGATACGCCTCATCAAGCGCGGCAATTTCTTGCACCATTTCGGTTTTCTCTTGCAAACTCGCCGACGAGGAACGAATAACGCGGTTTGCACAAAGCATTTCGAGCATACGAATTTCACGCTCATTGTTTGTTTTGAGGTCTTTTGCGAGCGCGGAAACAGAATGAAGCAAGTCTTCGTACATCATTTCTTTGAGGGAGGCAGAAGATTCCTTGCTGACAATAATTGCAATAATAAGATTTGATAAAACCGTGCCGATTAAGACGGTTACAATAATTTTAACGCTTAGATTTCGTTTGATGTTGAGCATTTTCTCTCCTTTAATGTGTCTCCTATACTATAAAATAAATCTTTCTTTTATGCAAGGTATATAAAAACAATTTCAGCGCAGACTTCTGGAGCGTCAAAGCTGTGTTTGCAATGAAAAAATGGGGTGTCCGTTGAGAAAAAAGCGCAAAAGCGGCGTGTTTTTGCTGTTTTTACAATATATAATGCGCTGTTGCACGGTGTTTTTGCCCATTTTAGAAAACAGGATTCGCTATTGCAGTGTGTTTTTGCGCTTTCCGTGTACGCAAAATGGTTGAAAACATCGTGCAATATGCAATTCGGTCTAACAAAAATGACTGTTGCACCGTGTTTTTGTGCTTTCCTGTTTTGTAAAAAGACCGTTGCACCGTGTTTTTATGGCTTTTTGGTTTGAAAAAAAGACGTTGCGACGTGTTTTATAGCGTATACGAGTGAAAAAATCAGTGCGCTACGAGTTATTTTGACTCTTTTTTATTTGTAAAATATACAGTTATAGTATGTTTTCTATATTTTTTACAAAAAAATGTTCTATTGCTAAAAAAAATCATTGACAATAGTGTGAAAATAAGGTTATTCTTAAAGTACAATATATCTTTTTTGGAGCAAAAAAAATGAAGAGAGTTAAGTTTGATTCACGAATTGACGACGTGGACACTATTTCCGACGCGCTTTTGAGGCTTTACAAAGACAAAATTGCTCAAAACAAGGACGGAAAGATTGCCGCTGACCAAAACAAAGCCGAAATCATGGCGGAAATAGAAGATTTGTCCGCTAGAATTACTTCTGCATCTCATCGCGTAAAGAAATCAACTTCTTTGAAGAACGAAAACACGGTGCGCGATACATTGGTGCGCCAATTAGAGAAGATTTTAATCGGATATGCAAACAGTCCGCTGGAAAATTTGAGCGTTCCAGCGAAGAAATTGCTTTCCGCGTTCAACAAATACGGTGTTGCAATCCTGCGCGAAAGACAACTGCGGAAATCATCGCTCATTGCAAGTATGCTCGAGGGGCTCGACCCGCTGAAAGACGAAATTGCAGCGCTTCCGGGGGTTTCCGAGGTGATAAAATCATTGCACGAAGCGCAAAATACGTTTAATTCGCTCGTGGATACCTACGCCGCAGTGAAATCCGAGAAAGGCGAGAGTGCAAGTGAGCTGAAATCAAAGCTCCTCGACGCTATTAACGAAAAGTTAGTGCCGTATATGACTGCGATGAGCAAACTCAACAAGGAATTTGCAGAACTTGAGGCAAAATACGACGTGATTATTTCACAGGCAAAAACGTCGTCAACAAAAAAGAAGGCTTCTGCTTCAAAGGACGCTTCGGCACAGCCCGCTTTTGATGATTCCTCTGCGGAGTAACACGCGTTTTTTGATGTTTTTCATTCTTTTGCGCATAAAAATGTACTGAATGGAATGCACAAAGCGCAAAATTGGCAGACGAAACGCGTTTTAGCAGGAACGGATTGGCGATACGCTTTTATGTTATTGTCAATCCGTTTTGTTTTTTGGCACATACTTTATTTTTAGTGCATAAAATGCGGGTGGGGCAGTGCGAACCGCGCAAACGAAAGCGATATTTTTGGTATGGAATGACGTGATTCGCGTTCTGTTTTGGCGGTTGCACGGTGAAAATGCTCATTCTGTCTTTCAGGATTGCTCAAAAACACGGTGCAATGCTCTTTTTTGTGCCGCGGATTCATCGAAAACAGTGTGCGACGGTCTTTTTTGGTTTGTGTAATGCTCGGTGCAGGTGTGCAAGGGGAATTTTATACAGCAAAGATGGTTGTTGCTTGAGTGCGCTGGCTGTTTTTGGGCGCATGAACGTACCGCGCATTGTGCTTTTTTGTGTTTTTTGAAAATGTGCAGGATTATTGCGCACTTATTTGTGTTTGCCGTTGAAAAAAAAGCGATAGTGTGTTTTAATTTTGGTATGGCTAACGAAAAAACACACGGCACGATGACTGCCGACAACCACGCCGCGCTTTGGCACGGGCGTTTTGAGGAAGGACCCGACGCAGAAGCGGTGGCGTTTGAGACGTCGATTCATGTGGACGAGCGTATGGCGTTCGATGATATTCGCGGCAGCAAGGCGCACGCCGAAATGCTCGGCGAAACGGGGATTATCAGCGCGGACGAGGCGAGCGCGATTGTGAAAGGGCTGGAATCAATCGAAAATGACCTTTCCTCCGGCGCGCTTTCGATTGATTACAGTGCGGAGGACATTCACTCGTTTATTGAAGCAACGTTGACCGACCGAATCGGCGAGCCGGGGCGCAAGGTGCACACGGGGCGGAGCCGCAACGACCAAATTGCGCTTGATGAACGCTTGTATTTGCGCCGCGCGGTGCCTGCCTTGCAGAAAAAAATCAAGAATCTGATTGCACTTCTTGCTTGCTTGGCTGAAAAACACACCGAAACGCTTGTTTCCGGCTATACCCACACGCAGCACGCACAGCCTGTGTCGCTCGCGCACCATCTTTGCGCGTGGGGCTGGATGCTTTCGCGTGACGATTCCCGTTTAGCAGACGCGTTAAAGCGGATTGACCAAAGCCCGCTCGGTTCCGGCGCGCTGGCAGGGAGCACGCTGCCGTTGAATCGCGAACTTGTGGCGCAAAAATTGGGATTTTCTGGGGTGACGCCCAATTCGCTCGACAGTGTGGCAGACCGCGACTATTGTATTGAGTTTTCATCGGCGTTCGCGCTTCTGATGTCGCATTTGTCGAGAATGTGTGAAGAAATTGTGCTTTGGAACACCACGGAATTTGGCTTTATTGAGTTGAGCGAGAAGTGGTCCACGGGTTCTTCGATAATGCCGCAGAAAAAAAATCCTGATTTTGCCGAGTTGATTCGTGGTCGCACGGGCAAGGTGTACGGAGATTTGATTGCGTTGCTCGTTATGGTGAAGTCGCTTCCGTTGTCGTACAATCGCGATTTGCAGGAAGACAAAGAAAGTTTGTTCGATGCATACGACACGTGCCTTTCTTGCGTTTCAGTATTCACCAAAATGATTGAGAGTGCTTCATTCCGTACGGAAAATATGGCAAAAAGCTTGGAGGGAGGCTTCTCTAATGCAACTGATGTTGCTGATTATCTGGTGCGAAAGGGGCTTCCGTTCCGAACGGCACACGGTGTTGCAGCTCGCGCCGTGCGTATGTGCATCGAGGGAGGGCTTTCTCGGCTTGAAGATTTGCCGATTGGTGAATTCAAAAAGTGTTCTGAGCTGATAAACAGCGATGTATACGATTTTTTAAGTGCAAAAGCGTGCGTGGAAGAGCGAAAAACGACGGGCGGACCGTCTTCTGCGCGTGTAAAAGAACAAATTGCGTTGCTGAAACAAATCGCGGCTGAATAAAAATCTGGTTTTGCACCAACAGGAACTATTGTTTTTGTTGGTGCTGTTCAGATTGAGGCTTTTTGTCTTCCGCATCGTATAATTTTTTTTCGAGTCAAAATGAACTCTGTTGTATTTGAAAATAACAAATGACTAGACAAAAAAACACTGAAAAGTCATAATAGAGAATTATGTTGGTTAACGCAAAAGCTCAAATACATGTGCTGCTCCAAAATCCAATTCTCATTGCATGCATATTCAGCTGGTTTTCAGCACAGTTTATAAAGACGGTCATAAAATTATTTTCGGGCAGAGTTCATTCTATGTCTGAGCTTTTTGAACTGCTTTTATGGCGTACGGGCAGTATGCCGTCAAGCCATTCTGCGATTGTCGCCTGTTTATGTATTTCTATTGGACTGCATTCTGGGTTCGATTCAGATGTTTTTGTTTTGGCGTTGTGTCTGTATTTGATAACGGTGCGCGATGCTGTTGGTGTGCGGCGCTCGAGCGGTGTTCAAGGGCGTGTTTTGAATATTTTGGGGCGTGCGCTTGATGAAAAAGATTTGGTTTCGTACACTCCGATAAAAGAAGTTCAGGGACATTCGCCAATGGAAGTTGTGATTGGAAGCCTTTTGGGATTTATAAACGGACTTGCATTTTCAGTGCTATAAAAAAGAGAATTGAAAAATGTTGAAGCGCCTTTTTTTAATTTTGATAATTTGTTTTAGTTTGATATTTCTAGTTTACTCAAGAATAACGCCTGTAACGAAGCTTTGGCGCGGTTATACCGTGCTTTATACGAGTAGCACGGTTTCTGAAAATACGGTGCTGTCAGTGCTTTCAAAATGCGGTATTTCGGGGGTAATTACGCTTTCGGAACAGGATAAAACGATTCCAAAAACGATGTCTCCTGCGCGATTTGCGGCAGAAAATAAAAATTATATGGATTATCCTGAAGAAATTAAAAAATATTTTTTTGATGAATCCCAAAAATTTCAGTTGTACTATGTTCCTGATGGGTATCGGAGTGAACTTTCTGATGCACTTGAAACGCTTTTGCGGCTTGGCTCTTGCGGTGTTGATGAAACCGTTTCGTATCCCATTTTTGTACCTGTGATTTGTGCATTGTTTTTTCTTTGTTTGCTGGTGAGCGCGGAAAATCGGCTTGCGTTTGTGCTGTTCGCGATTTTTCCGTTGGTGTTTTGTGTTTGTGTGCCGGGAAGCATAAATGGGGTTGCGACCTGTTTACTGCTGTATGGGTGTTTTTTATTGCAAAAACTGTATTCAAAGCAAAACGCAATTTTCCCCGGATTTCATAATGTTTTTTTGCTTCTGTCGTTTTTTTCGCCAATCTTAATTAGTTTTTCTGTGTCATTGAAAAATGCGGGGTTGTGTGCGGCAACGGTGGCAGGAACAATCGCTTCGGCGTGTATGATTTTGCATTTTAAAGGAAAATCGTCTGTACGGCTTCCGCGGAATTTTAGAGTCGGCAGTTCAACCTTTTCTCCTATAAGCATCATTTCAGCTCCTTATACTTCTATTGTGACGCAAGAAGTTGCGGATTGCCTGTTTTTGTGCGCAGGGGCAATTTTGCTCCAGATTGTGCTTGCGCTTTTTCCTCAGCAACGAATTTCTTCATCTTCTGGTGTAACGGGGCTTTCGCTTCCGTCGCCGTCGGTTTCACGAAATGCAGATTTTTTGCCCGATTTGAACGATTATCTGAATTGGAGTTGGAATCTTTTGACGTTTCAATATCGCCCGCTGTGGCTGTCGGAAAAGGATTTAGATAGTGCAAATGGCTTTAAAGAAGGCGATGTTATTGAAGTTCCTTTTTTTAAGATTGAAGGCACAAAAGTTGTTCAAGAAGAGGGAAAACGATTTGTATATGGTGAGCAATTTTTGAACGAAATGTTGCAGTCTATAGAAAATGCAGGTCAGAAGCGTATTGAGTTATTGCTTGCAGAGCAAGGAAATAATGCAAAATTTGCGTATGCAATAAACAGTGGCGGTGTTGATGCAAATGCACAGCCGTCCCTGGTGATTTTGCTTTGTACGGTGTGTATTCCGCTCGGAATGGCACTTTATTACATATACAGAAGAAGAAAACAATATGCCAATAGTATCTAATTTTAATATAACAGAAAAAACGCAGTTAAAGTATTCGGCGCGTTCTTATTTGCCGCAACAAGCGATTGTTCCGTTTATGCAGGAAGAGGGGTGCCGTTGCCGTGCGCTTGTAAAGGTGGGCGATACGGTGAGTGAAGGGCAGATAATTGCTTCTCCGCTTTCGATAATCCAGAATGGGTATTCTGCGAATATTCACGCACCGCTTCCGGGCATCGTACAAGAAATCCGTTCTGTTTCGCTTCCTGATGGAAAATGCGCAGATGCAGCGGTGATTGCGGTAAAAGGCTCGTTTTCGTTTTTAGGCAAAAAGAATTTTCCTGCGGAATGGAGTTTGTTTTCTCCTGAAAGTTTGCAAAATATGATTGCAGAAAAAGGTATTGTAAATACATTTTCAAAACCGAATAGCCTTGCAAGTGAGATTTCCCGTATAAAATCTGCAAAAAAATTTGTTGTTTTGCGCCTTTTTGATGATGACCCCAGCCGGCAAACTGATTCTTTTGTAGCTTCTCATTATCCAGCACAGGTGGCGGAAGGAACGGCGATTATTGCAACTGCACTACGTTCCGAGGGAATAATCTTGGTGACATCTAAAAAAGCAGGCTCTGTAATTACAACAGAAATTGCAAGTCGATTTTTTGAGCGCTTTCCGCATCTTTGCGTTTCTGCAGATACCGCAAAATATCCGTGTGGATTCAAACAGGACTTGGTGCGACTGATAAAAAAATCGCAAAAAGGCACGGATTCTGTTTTTGAAAACATTTCGCATAAAGAATTATTTATTGACCCAGAAACCGCTTTTGCTGTTTACGAAGCCGTCGTTTGCGGAATCCCGATGACGAGTTGCTTCGTGCATGTAACCGGCGACTGCCTTGGCGTATCGGGCGTTTTGCGCGTGAGCATTGGCACTACAATGGGCTTTTTGGCGTCCCAATGCGGCAGATTTTTGCACAAAGTTTCAAAAATCGTGGTGAATGGGCTGTATGTTGGTACGATTGCACCGGGATTTGATGTTCCGATAACAAAAATGGTGAAATCAGTAACGTTCTTGCCGGTTTTTGAACTGGTTGACCCGCATTATGCTTCCTGCGTGCGTTGTGGCGAGTGCCGGCGCGTTTGCCCAGAAAATCTGTATCCTGACCTTTTGTATTCGCGCTTAAAAGGAATGGATAAGCAAATCAAAAAAGAAATCCTTGAAACTTCTCTTCTTTGCTCGTCTTGTGCACTTTGCAATAGTGTTTGCCCGTCGAGACTTCCGCTGAGCCAATCTATTGCGCTTTTAAAAAAGGAGCTAAAATATGAATAATATATTCTTAAAAAAATCGATTGCGGCAAATGAAACGGTAATTTTGAGACCTTTTGTGTATTCAAAGCCGTCTGTGAGGGCATCTGTTTTGGCACAGATTTATTTGCTTGCATTGCAGATTTTTGCCTTGTTTGCTTCAAAAAGTTATTCAGCGCTTTTTGTGATTGCAACTGCGGTTATAGCGTCAATAGCGTCAGAATTTGTAAACATAAAAAAATATCGGCGACATCACGATACTCTTGCAATTTCGATTGTGCAGGGAATTTTTACCGGAATGTTTTTGCCGGAATCATTTCCGTTGCTTGCCGTTTTTTGCATAACTTTTTTTGTGTTTGTGATAATAAAAAACGCATTTGAAACATTTTCAGGCTCGTGGGTGAATCCTGTGGCGGTTAGTGTGGCAATTTCATATTTTACCGCATCGCAGTTTTTTCCCGAATCGATTTTGACTCCGGACTTGGTAAATACGGTTAATGCGGGAGGATTGCTGTTTCAAAATGGAGTTCTAGAACCGTTAAATGTGGATTTTTCTCTGACGCCGTTCTTAAATGAAAAAGTTTTTTCGCTCTGTGGTGTGTCCATTCCGACTGGCTACATTTCTCTTTTGATTGACAATGGTTTCCCTATTCCTGCATTCCGTTTTAATGCACTCACCATTGTGTCATCTTTGATTTTGTTTTCGCTTGATATGATTTCGTGTGCTATACCGCTTTCAGCGATTGCGGTGTATCTTGCCTTAGTGCGAACAATTGGCTCTTTTTTAGCAGGCGGTTCGTTTTTTCAGGGTGATATGCTGTTTGCGCTCTTTTCGAGCGGAGTGATTTTCTGTTCGCTTTTTGTATTGCCGTGGTATGGAACAATTCCGTATACAACGCTTGGCAGAATTATGTATGGCGCGTTGTGTGGAATCATATTCTTTGTCATTGCGGGCATTGGCTCTTCGGCGGTCGGCTGTATTTTTTCGGTATTGATTTCAAATACGGTATCAGCATTTGTTCAAATCATTGAAAATTCCCGAATAAATAAGAACGTCTTAAATTTGCTTCTTCCTGAAGTCAACGTTATGAAGGAGGTTGGCAATGCTTAATAGTTCCAAGCAGCAGCTTCGTGATTACGGCATTTTTATGGGATTTCTCATTTTTATGTTTGCCGTGCTTTTTTTGCTCACCCTTTTTTCGCGCACGCAATGGAACGAAGGGCTCAAAATGCAAGTGCAAACGGTGCTTGACCGTGAATTGCAGAATAAATATACCGTTGAAAATATTGTTCCCATAAAATCAGAACTTTCAACAAGTGCGGCTTGCTACAAAGTTGCTAAAAAAGATGAAGAATCTGCTTATGCTGTAATCCTTCGTATTGCAACAATTTATGGACCTCAAGCTGGCGTTTTTTTGTGTGATGAAAACGGAGTTTCATTTGTGGGTTTTGCACTTTCAGATGTTGATGAAAGCAATCGTATCAGAAAGGCTGCTGAAAAATCTCAAATCTCGTTTTGGCGTAACGAATTAGCGCGGATTAACGTTGTTGAGGGAGATAAAAAATGAAGCAAAATAACTTGTATGTTTTTGTGGCGGCTTCTCTTGCTCTTTTAGTTCCGATTCCAGGGCGGCTTGCATTTGGCATCATTATGCTTGTTTTTTTGAACGTAACGATGTTGCTCGGGACGCTTTTTAGAAAATTGATTTGCGTTTTAAAACTGGGAAATCTGCAAAGCGTTCTCGTTGCAATGATGCTTGTTTGTACTGCGACAATGGCGAAATTGGTTCTTTCTCTTTTTTGTCCCATTTATGCGCTGGTTCTCGGGTTTGCGCTGTATTTGCCTGCATTATCGTCATTTTTAATCGGATATTTTTTTGACCCAAGCCGAGAAAAATTGTCTGTTGAACTTGCAGAAAATATGAGTCAGAGTTTGCGATTTTCACTCGCGGCATTTTTGCTTTTTTTACTTCGCGATATATTTGGCTACGGCACGATAACGCTTCCTGCAAAAGATTCTCTGTTTACCATACAGATTCCGTTTGGAACGTCGTTTATGCAGGCTGGTGATTTTGTTGCGTCTATTCCGGGAACGCTGGTTTTAGTGGGGCTTTTGATTGTTTTCCAAAATCACATAACGCGAAAATTTAGAATTGCGGAAAATGTGATGGAAAATGCTCAAAAAACCGAGGAACAACCTGCAAAAAAAGCGGAGGAGGAAAAAAAGTGATTTCAAGCATTTTATATTATGTTTTTTATTCATCTGTGGTACTTTTTTATGGAATCGGGCTGAATCGCTCCGCTGTTATTTGTATGGACTTGAAAGGGCAGATTGAAAAAGCGATAAAATCTGTTTTGGTGGTAACTTCATCGGCGGTTTTGAGCTATCTTGTCTGCGTGAGTTTGCTGGTGCCATTTGGGCTTTCAGAATTATTCCCGTTTGTGTGCGCATTGATTTTTATTTCGATTTCCGTTTTTTGTGAATCGATTGTCCGCATTACATCTCGAAAATCGACTGCCGAATTTTCAATTTCATTGCTGTCGATTTTGCTGTCTGTCAACGAAAGTTCCTCCGTTGCTCGCGTTGCAGTGATTTCGCTTTGCTGTGTTTTGGCGTTTTATTTGTTTGTGCCTATCTTACATGCGATTTTTCGCCGCGTGGAATCAGGTGAACCGTGCAAAGATTTTTCAAACCACGCATTAGTTTTCTTGAGTATTGCGGTAATTATGCTTGCTCTTTTTGCTTGGAATGTTTCTTGGCTTAACACAGGAGCGGCAAAATGATAATTTCATTGCTTTTTATTTTCTTATTTCTTATTGTTTTAAGTGGCATTTTGTTTTTTATTTTCAATATTCTTTTGCCAGCGCTTCACCAGCAATCTATCAGTACGGAAGCGCCGCTGTTTTCGAGAGAAGAAATTCAATTTGCGTTGCAAAAAAATGAGTTGAAGCCTGAGCAATTTTCAAAAGTTGCCGTAATTCGTTGCTCCCCGGAACGCAATGTTGAAAAAACGCGAATGAATTTTTATGGCGTAAAAAGTTGCCAGCTTTTTGTTGAACAATGCGGTTCTCTCGATTTTTGTGATTGGGCTTGTGTTGGGCTGGGAGATTGTATAAAGAGCTGTCCTCAAGAAGCAATCAATTTGCAAAACGGGGTTGCTGTTGTGTCAGATTTATGCACGGGGTGCGGAAAATGCGTAGATGTCTGCCCAAAAAAAATCATAAAATTAGTGCCTTTGAGTTTTTCGGAATGCAAACATTGCGCCGCTCCAGCCGAAGAAAAAATTGACTGTCCGAAGTGCCACGCTGTTGAGAAAAACGTGCTACAGCCAAACAAAGACTTTCAATTTTGGGGAAAATGTTATAGACTGTTTTCTGGGAAATAAACGTGGGTAATTTGAAATTATGTCTTTCTCTTGTAGCGGACATTTCTGAAAACGAAAGTGTGCTAGAGCAAAATTATCATAAAGTGTATAAACGGTTTGCTTCATTTTTATATGCGCATCCGAAGTTGCCGTTTTCTGTTTCATTTTCTGGCGCGCAGCTTTTGTTTTATAAAAAAAATCATCTTGAATACATCGATTTGATTTCGCAGCTTACCAATCGAAAGCAACTTGAAGTGCTGGGCGGCGGTTATTATAATCCCATTTTTCCGTTGCTTTTTCCGCAGGACAGAAGCGGGCAAATCGAGCTTTTGACCTCTGAACTTCGCCAGACAATCGGAAAACGCCCGCGCGGAATGCAGCTTTTTGGCTCTGTGTGGGAATCTTCGCTTATTCCGTGCTTGCAAACGTGCGGTATGGAATACGTTTTTTTGGACAGTTCCCTATTGGTTCGCTCAAAAAAACAATATCTGCCGATTATTACGGCGTATCAAGGAAAATCGGTGGCGGTGCTGCCGCTTTTTCGCGATGTGCCAATCAGCGAAAATATGAGCGCGGAACAGTTTGTATCATTGATTTTAAAAAAGATTGCCGAAGATTGCCCTGCGGAAGCTGATTTTGACCGAGTTATGTGCGTCAGTGTCAGCATCGAGCAAATGCAGGCGATGCTTGATTCTAATTTTTTGGAAGATTTTTCAAAAATTGCAGAAGCAGAAAATGCTACTTCGATTGAAATTGCAAATCCATTGACGGTGGTAAAAAGTTGCACGCATTTTGAACGTCTTTACATTCCTGCGAGTATGGACAGCAAAATTGCGCAGTGGGCAGTTCCCGAAAATCCAGTATCGAGCGCAACCATTTACGAGCTTTTGCAAAATTATCCGCAAAGCGACAGACTGTATCGCCGAATGATGTATGTGAGTTTGCTTGCAAACCAAAGCCACGGCGATAAAATGCGCAAAAAAGAAGCCCGCGAACACCTTTGGGAAGGACAAAACGGAAAGGCGTATATTTGCGCTCCCGACGGCTCTTTTGCGTCTACAGCAGTGCGGCAGGCGGCGTTCCGAAGCCTTAACTCTGCCGAGAAACTGGTTCGCGATGCTGGCGATTTTACCGAATCCATCACCGCTTTTGACTATAATGCCGACGGAATTCCCGAATATGTGTGCCAAATGCAAAGTTTTTCGGCGTGCATTGAGCGGCTTGGCGGGTGTATTTCCGAGTTAGAATTGTTTCGCAGCGGCAATGTTGCGGACAGCCTTGTTGACAAAAAACACGGGTTGTTCGTGGATTATTTGCTGGAAGTACCGGATTTTGCAGATTACGTTTCGGGTGCGCTTCCGGGAAACGGTGTTTTTGCCAAAACTCTGTTTTCAGAAGCGCGGTTTGACCAGCAGCGGCGTGAAGTGCGGCTTTTGGGCACGGGGGAATTTTCCGAAATGCACCAGCCTGTATCGCTGTGGAAAAAGTTCACGACGACCAGCTCGGGCATTTCGGTGCAGTATGTTCTTCGCAATGATAGCCCGATTGTTGTGCGCGCAAAATTGGTTGCAGAACTTAATTTTGCTGACACGCATTTTATGGACGAATGTTGTTATGCAGCGGAAATCATTTCGGCAGGAACGCGCAAAAATCCTGAAAACAACACGTTTACGGGCGAAGTTTCGTATGTGCAACTTACCGACACTCTTTCAAATGTGGCATTTGTTCTTGTGCCAAACGAAAATGCGGGCGTTGTGGTGAGTCGGACAGAAAATGCGGCAGGACGCACGGTTTCGGTATCGCTTTGCTGGGACGTATATCTTTCGGGGGCGACGGCGGATACTCGAAGCGAAATCGAAAAAAATGTCACGCTTTCCATTATGGCGAGCCGCAATCGTCATTCGTGAATTTCCGTGCCATTTGAAAAAAAACGCCGATAATAAAAACGTGAAACGAATTTTTTTTAGCGCGTCATTTGCGCTTGCAGTATCGATTTTTCCTCTTTTTTCTCAGCAAAGTTCTTCTCAAGAAACTTCCGTTGTTTCTGTTTCCGATGAAAACCGCTGTCCTGCATTGCTTGCGGGCTTGTGGCGAGGAAGTGACCGCTACCTTTATTTTGACGGCGGCGAAAATGCGGAAGATTCGCGCTATCCGCTTTCAATCGTCCTCAAAGAATATTACGGTTGGTATTATGACCGTGCTGCCGAGCCTGCTTCGGAAAGCGAAAAAAATCCGCGCGCAAAAAACGCCGCGCAGAGCACCGCCGCCGAGCAAATTTTTGTCACTTACGAAAATCTGCTTGATACCGATTACGAAAATTGCGGTGCGTGGGATTTAATCGTAAAATATCCGCACGAAAAGCAGAGCGTTCACATTCCTGTGGCGGTCATCGAAGGGCGATTGTACCTTGATTTTGCGTTGCACGATTCGGCGGACGATTTTTATGGGCTTTACAAGCGCACAGGGAACGTCAAGGGCATCACTATCAGTGTTCCAAAGCGCGAGAAGGAGCTTGATTGCCTGTATTTTGTAGAAGGCGAGATTCCCGAAGTCGCGGAAACCGAAAAAAAGCCGCGCAGCAGAAAACAGATTCCCTATGTTCCTGTGTCGAACAGAATGTTGGCGTTTTACGGCGCAACGGGCGCGGGGAGCGACGAAGAGACTGCCAAAAAGAGCGATGTTATGCCGCTTTTTGCGTATCATCTGCGCTATTGGCGGACGGATATGGAATATCAACCAGACGCGCTGGTGAGTTTTACGCCGCTTTCGGGCAAAACATACGAAATTAAAAAGCATTTGATTGCTGGCGACGAATTGTATACAAGCGCAACTGGACGGAGAAAGGAAGTGCGCAATATGAACAAAGCAGAGCCTGAGTTGATTACAAACTACGAACTTGGAATTCGCGATGACGGGCGGGTTTTGCTTGCCGCGTTTGGTGAGCCGTACTTAGTGAGGGAGGACGGCGAACTGAGCGAGATTATTGCTCAGGCAAACAGCCGCCGAAAGCCGCCTGCAAAACCGCTGTTCGAGGATTCAAAATTGGATTTCCATATTGAAATCATTGATATTTTGGAGCGGTATAACCCGACGATTCAAGAATTCAAAGAAAAAGGCGGGCGCTCGTATCTGAACGCACAGAAAACAAATTGAAATCAATCTTAATCCCGCTTGTTTGGCGGGATTTTTTTGTGTAATGTGCGGCGAGACGAAAAAAGGCAATCTTACAGAAATAAATTGTATATTTTTTGATAATACAGTATGATAAATAAAGGTATTTTTAGGGGAAGGGGTTGTTTATGAATATGAATGATTACAGGCTTAATGCGTACAAAAATGCGGCAGGCGGTCAATCAGAAGATACAGAGATGGTAAATGGAAAAGTGGTGCGAAAATTTTCGCCGGTCAGACGCTACTCGAGCGATATAACGGAACAGGCTTCAGAGCCTCCTGCGCCTCAAGCATTTCCGGTGCAGGTACAAAACCCGAATGCAATGCAGAGCGCACAGACGCAGTACACACGAAACGGCGTGCCACGAAATCAGGGCATAACGCAAGACGATATTCAAGCGCAGGCGGATTTGAAGAACGCGGCGAATCGGCTTTTTTCAACGGGATTGCTCAAAGTGGGCGAAGACCGTCCGAAAGCCAAAAACGGCGACGACAAAGACAGTATGTATCGCCGTGTGGCAAAATTTTTGCTTTTAATCGGCATTGACGAAGCAGCGAAAATCCTGCCGCATTTGACCGAGGAGCAAACGGAGCGGATTATCCCCGAAATCGCGTCGATTCGGCAGATTGACCCGGAAGAAGCCGAAACGATTTTGGCGGAATTTCAGTCGCTGGTAACGCGCGCGCGGCGAAACGGCGGCGTAGACACGGCGTATTCGATTTTGTCCAAGGCGTATGGTCCTGAAAAAGCGGCGGCGATGATTCAAAAAGCTGTGCCAGACGCGAACGGGAAGCCTTTCGATTATCTTTCTGACATCGATGCGGACAGGTTGCAACTGCTCATCAGCGATGAAAGCATAGCGGTGCAGGCGATTGTTTTGTCGCACGTCAAACCGCAAACGGCGGCTGCGGTGCTGAATATGCTCGACGAAAAGTCGAAAAAAGACATCGTGATTCGATTGGCGCGTATGCAATCGGTGTCGCCGGAAGTGCTCAAGCGAATGGACAAAACAATTCACGAAAAGCTCAAGTCTCTGAATGTGTCTGCGGCGCAAAAAACCGACGGACGAGGCGCGCTTGCCCAGATTCTGCGAAAGATGTCTCCTGATGTGGAGCAAAGTATTTTGGATTCGCTTTCAATGCAGGACCCCGATTTGAGCCGCGATTTGCGCGACCGACTTTTTACCATCGAGGACGTTATCAACGCCGACGACCGCTATATTCAGTCGGTGCTTCGCGAGATGGAAAACGGCGAAATTGCGCTTTTGTTGGGCGGAAAAGATACGGCATTCCGCTTGAAAATCCTGTCGAATATTTCAAAGGGGCGCGGCGACCTTGTGCTTGAAGAAGAAGAAATTCGCCGTCCGATGCTCAAGCGCGATGTAGATAAAGTAACAACGCAGTTTTTCAGCGAACTTCGCCGAGCGTGGGAAGACGGCAAGCTCATTGTGCGCGGCGATGACGATGTGTATGTTTGATACGCCAAAAAGCGGCAGAGCGACAGCATTTTAATTTTTATGTGTTTTGAAAATGAAAAAGATTTTTATTGCGGTGCTGATTTTGTTTGCGTTAAATCCTTGTTTTGCGAAAGGTAAGACGGAGAAAAATAAAACGAATGTTGTGGTGGCGCAAAATAAGGGAAAAGGATTGCGCATTACCGTGCCTGCTCCGAGGACAAAAGGACTGACGGAGGCTGACGATTGGGCGGCGCAGGTGGTGCAGGATTTGATGACGCAAGGATTGTGCGAATACACCGAGATGACGGTTATTGACCGTGCGAACGAATCTCTTGTAATCGAGGAGCAAAAACGGAGCGAGCGGGGAGAATATAGCGACAGCGATTATCTTGAGATGGGAAAAATTACGCAGGCGCAATATTTGCTTGTCGGCTCGATTGTGAATGCTGGCGGCGTCTATCGACTTTCCTTGAGTGTGAACGACGGCACGACGAACGAGATAAAGGCGAGCTGCAACGAATCTGTTACTCTCGACGACATTCAGAGCGGAAAGGCGACAAATGCGGCATTGCTGAAATTGATTGTCGCTATGGGCTTTGATTTGACCGAGAGCGAAAAAAAGAGGCTTTCAAAACATGCTGTGAACGCAAGTAACACTGTCAATTTGGCGAAAGGTATGGCGGCGGAAGCTCGACGCAACACTGTGGAAGCGTTGGCGTAT
Source organism: uncultured Treponema sp. (assembly GCA_937893155.1). Taxonomy (GTDB): domain Bacteria; phylum Spirochaetota; class Spirochaetia; order Treponematales; family Treponemataceae; genus Treponema_D. The sequence continues at coordinate 22,058 of CALBGU010000224.1, forward strand.
TATTCTTTATCGAATGCGGGAGAAGCGGCGATTCGTTACGACAAAATCGCGGCGTCGGTGCAGACTGGCAACATCGCTTTCGATGTGAAAAACGACATCGAGGAGCGCGCGGCGTGGGTGAAATTGTATGCGGAACTGAATGATTACGTTAGGCGGAATCTGCTCAAAGTGGTTTACAACACGAAAGCTGGCGAATACACGACGGATTACAAAACAGAAACCGTGTCGATTCCGTTTGATTTCAGCTACTCTGTGAATCCGAGGGTAAGGGAACTTTATAGAAAGATTAACGCTGGACTTGACGCGACGGGCAAGCGCAATCAGTGGGACACTGGCAAGGATTTTGAAGATATTGTTTACAAGTTTCCCAAGTACGAGATAACTTTCGTTCTTAAAAACTCTGACGGCAAGACGCTCGCGACAAAAAAAATCGTTATCGATGGTATTCTCGACGATATTTGGCGCTTTGACCAAACAAAATACGGCAGACTTGAGTTTTCGGGCATTGCGTATAAAGATGTTACGGACTCGCTCTCGCTTGGTGTGAGCGAGGTGCGGGCAATGTATGACGAGCAAGAGTGGCGAGGTGGGACTCTTTATGAGGAGCATAGGGAGCTGAAAAATCTGCCGCTTGAAGTGATTGCGCTCGGGGTGATGACGGGGAACACGCTGAATGTGGACGTAAATGCGGCGGCGGAGGCAATTCGAGGTCTGAAAACTGATGCAAAGGTTGCTCTTTTTGGCGACATTTGTGAGGAAAACTTGAAGGCTGTGCAAGAAGCTGTTTCGGAAAGCAATGTGAGCATTGAGCTGGATTTGTCGAACTTAAAGGACTGGTATAAAGAGCTGGGCGGCAATGCTTTGAAAGAAATCAAAGTAAAAGATATCGTGCGTTATATGTATTTTGGCAGTGCGAAAGAGCCTTGCACTTCTCTTGTGTCGATTACGTTCCCGAACACTATCGAGAATATGTATTTTAGCTTCTCAAATTGCACAAATTTGCGAGCTGTGAACATTGTGAACGGAAACGAATATTATGAATCGATTGACGGCATTGTTTACTCAAAACCGAAATATTATGATTTTGGCGGTGCAAAAATTGAGTTCGTTCCTCCTGCAATAGAAACGGCGGTTATTGCTGACGGAGTTAAAGAGATTTCCGATTTTTCGTTTGCTCACTGCAAGAATTTGAAGACGATTACAATTCCAGAATCGGTTCGGAAAATAGGGGATTGTGCATTCAGAGATTGTGAAAATCTTTCTCGCGTGAAATTCGGCGGTTCAAAATATCAGTGGGAACTTATAAAAATCAGCAACAAGAAAAAGGGCAATCAGTATTTAATCGATGCGGTAAAAGAGTAGTCTGCTTTGTAAACGGAAGCGGTCGAATATGAGCTGGAGCAAATCGACCTGCTCAAAAAGTCCATTTTGGCGCGTGTGTTCCTCGGAGAATTGTAAGGAAAAGGCGTAAGGAGTATTTCGGCTGATTTTTTTATATACTCTTGCTATAATAAAATGCGTGGAGGTGTTTGTATGAGATGTATTACCAAAGAAATGCTTGAAAAACGCGAACAGGCGAATAGCGTCTATAATTTGATTTTACACGCTCCAAAGCCTGATTTCACCGAACTCGACAAAGAATGTGCCGAGTTTAAGGAGTGGATTACGGAGGAGCACAAAAAAGACAGGCAGATTATGATGGAGGCTTTGAAAGCAAATGGCAGATTATGAAAATCTTTTTGCCGACGAAGACTTTATCGTGGAGCATCTGTTGGCTTCTCCAGAAAATCTCGACCTCATTCAGTCGTTTTCCGTCGGAAATGCGGCAATGGGGCTGGAGATTTTCTTAAAAGATGCTGCCGAGCGGGAAGAAAGCGAAAAACAGACGCGCACATATTTGATAAAAGACCGCATTACAGGGGAAGTTGCCTGCTATTTTTCAATGCGCACGGGGCTGGTAACGCTTCAAGTTGACGGAGAGGCGTTTGACTCGCTTTCGGCAGTGGAACTTTCAAATTTTGCAATGAACCAAGTCTATAAAGCCAATCACCCGAATGTAAAAAAAGGCGGTGCGTATTTTTTCAAGCGTTTCATTCTGCCGTTGGCGCAGTTTGTTTCGGAATATGTTGGAGTAAGTACGCTCTATATTTACGCTTTGCCAGAAGAGCGGCTGATGAATCATTATAAAAAGATGGGATTTTCGCGGCTTCCAGAAGAACAGGAAAAATTTGTTCAAAATCATGTAAAGCCAAAATACGATGAAGGCTGCATTTTTATGTATCAGCCCTTGTAGCGCAGACACGACAGACGCAAAAATAAGAGAGAATAAAAGCGTGGGATAAAATGACGGTAGATAATCCTGTTTCAAAAATTTTGAGAGAGTGGGGGAGTTTTCACTCTGCACTTTTGGCGTTGAGCGCGGATAATGCAAAATTGCCTGCGTCGGTGGAGGGGCTTTCGGGCGCGCTGTCGGCGTTTTTTGCGGCGGAATATGTGAGGGCAAGAAAATACGACGCGCTTCGCTCGGTGCAATATGGCGAAAAAAATGACGGCTTGGGCGATACGATTATCGTGGTGCAAAGCGATAAAGATGCCGCCGAAATGTACACCGATTTGCAGACCATCGCAGGCGAGAGCGCGGAGGTGTATATTTTTCAGTGGTGGGGAACGGTGCCGTATCGCCCAGTGGCAAAAGGCGCAAAAATCTTCGCCGAGCGTGCAGGCATTTTGTCGTGCTTGGCGCGCAGTCAAAAAACGCTTACCCTCGACACAAAACCGCACATTTTTATAATGAGCCAGCGTGCATTTTTGTCGCCTGTGCCGAGCGCGGAATATATCAAAAAAAATTGCTTCTATATGCAAAAAGGACAGCCGTTCGACCCTGACGCGCTTGCAAAAAAGCTCAGCCGTTTGGGCTATATGCGAGTTCCGCGCGTTACGGTGTGCGGCGAGTTCGCGCTGCGGGGCGAGGTGCTTGATTTGTACACGCCGAATAGCGAAAGTGCGGTTCGCATTCAGTTCGATTTTGACGAAATTGAGCATATAAAACGCTTCGACGTGGCTTCTCAAAATACATCGGAAAAACTTGAGCGCATTCTCGTGCCGCCGATGAAAGAGGTCATTTGGAGCGATGAACTCGTTGAAAAAGCCGAGAAAAAACTGCGCGCAATCGACGAAAACGGCATTGGAGGCTCTGCGGCAGACGAAAGCGATGAGGCGGTCTTGAGCTTTACCGACATCGCACGAAATGCGCTAGAGGCAATGCTGACCGAATTGGCGGTGAACAAAGAAACGGCGGGCGAAGAGCTGTTTTATCCGCTGTTGTGGGACAAAAAATATTCCGTGCTGGATTACATCGGAAAAGATGCGACGGTGATTTTTGCCGATTACGACCGCTTGCAGAACGCCGAGGAAAGCATTTTGCGAGAATACGCGGGAATGTACCGAAAAGCAAGATTGACGCTGCCCGTGTTGCCGCCGCGCGAAATGATTTTCAGCTTTGCGGATATGGCAAAAGCGCACCAGCGAAGCCTTTTCTTCAAATCGCTGCATACTGTTTTGAACGACGATGGCGACACAGCCGATTCTTCAAAAGAAAAGAAACAAGCTGGTATCAAAATAGAAGCGGAGGCTGGCAAAAACTTTTTCGGCAATATCAATTACCTAAAAGAGCAGCTCGCGCTGTACAAAAAAGACGGCTGGCGCACTTTCATTTACGCCGACAATTCACAGCAAGCCTTGCGCATTCACGAGCTTCTTAAAGATGTTATCGATGATGAAAACGGCGGGAAATCCCTTTTAGAAATAGAGCCTTTGGCAGTGTCGGCGGGGTTCTGCGTCAACGAAATAAAACTGCTCGTCATTCAGGAAAACGAGATTTTCGGGCGCAGAAAAGCCGTGCCGAAAGCGATTAAAAAGGGCGTGAAAAGCTCCGTTATCGACACGTTCGTTGAGCTTAATCCCGGCGATTACGTCGTTCACGTCAATTACGGAATCGGGCGATTCAAGGGCATTGAGCGCATAAAGTCGCTGGGCAACGAGCGCGATTATATTACGCTTGAATACGCCGACGAAGATTTTGTGTATGTGCCGATTGAGCAGGTGAATATGGTTCAGCGGTACATCGGAAGCGAGGGCGAAAAGCCGCGTCTGGACAAAATCGGCTCAAAATCGTGGGAAAATCGCAAGAACAAAGTGCAAAAGAGCGTGGAGGAACTCGCAGAAAAGCTCATCGATTTGTATTCGCGCAGAAAGGCGAGCGTCGGATTTCCGTTCCCGAAAGACACCGAGTGGCAGACGGCGTTTGAAGCGGCATTCCCGTACGAAGACACGGCTGACCAAGCGACCGTGAGCGCAGAAATCAAGGCGGATATGGAAAAGCCCACTCCGATGGATAGGCTTGTGTGCGGCGATGTGGGCTATGGCAAAACCGAAATCGCAATGCGCGCGGCGTTCAAGGCGGTTATGGGCGGAAAGCAGGTTGCGTTCTTAGCGCCGACGACGATTCTTGCTGAACAGCATTACGAAACATGTCTTGAGCGATTTGCGAATTTCCCCGTAAAGATTGCGCAGATGAGCCGCTTTGTGAGCGCAAAAGAGCAAAAGAAAATCTTGGCAGATGTGGCTGCGGGGCAGGTGGATATTCTTGTGGGCACGCACCGCATTATTCAAAAAGACGTGGTGTTCAAAGACCTTGGCTTGATGATTATCGACGAAGAGCAGCGTTTTGGCGTAAAAGACAAAGAAAAACTCAAAGTGCTGAAAAACAATATCGATTGTCTTTCGATGAGCGCAACGCCGATTCCGCGCACGCTTCACATGAGCTTGCTCAAAATCCGCGATATGTCGCTTTTGACCACGCCGCCGCAGAACAGGCAGCCGATTGAAACCGTGATTGACGCATACAGCGACGAAAAAGTTGCGGAGGCGATTCGGAGAGAAGTGGAGCGCGGCGGACAGGTGTTTTATTTGCACAATCGCGTGGAAACGCTGGAGGAAACGCGGCGAAAGCTCTCTAGCTTGCTTCCCGAAATGATGGTTGACGTGGCGCACGGGCAAATGACGGCGGAAGAGCTCGACGATATTTTCCGCCGCTTCAAAATGGGCGGTTTCCACGTCCTTGTGGCGACGACGATTATCGAAAACGGCATTGACATTCCGAACGTGAACACGATTATCATCGACCGCGCAGATATGTACGGCGTAAGTCAGCTCTATCAGCTGCGCGGGCGTGTGGGGCGAAGCGACCGCAAGGCGTATGCGTATTTGTTCTATCCCGAAAACCGCGTTTTGAGCGAAATCGCAATGAAACGCCTGCAGGTTATCAGCGATTTCACCGAGCTCGGTTCTGGCTTCAAGATTGCGATGAAAGATATGGAGATTCGCGGCGCAGGAAACCTCCTCGGACGCGACCAGAGCGGCGAAGTGTATTCCGTCGGATTCGATTTGTATCTGCGATTGCTCAACGACGCGGTGGCGCGGCTGACGGCGAGCAAGGATTACAAGGCGGAAACCGAGGTGCTGCTTGAGCTTGAGTACACGGGCTTTGTTCCCGACAGTTATGTGCAAAATCCGCAGACGAAAATGGAAATCTATAAAAAGATTGCCGCCGTTAAGACAAAAGCCGAGCTAGACGCGCTTGAAGGCGATTTATGCGACCGCTTCGGTCCTGTGCCCGACGAGGTGTTCAGTTTGCTGTCGATTGCTCAAGTGCGCATTATGTGCCGTGCGCTTGTCATCGTGTCGCTCAAGGAAAAGAGCGGGGTGGTGCGCGTGGAGTTCGGCGATATGGCGAAAGTGCAGATTGACAAGGTGTTGCGCCTGATTCAATCGAGCGCGGGCAAAGTGAAACTCGACCCGACGCACCCCGAGCAGCTGCTTCTTGAAACGGGCAGTATCGGCTTAAAGGAAAAAGCCGCCTTTATCCTCGAAAAACTCGAAAGCCTTGCATAAAGCGGGATTCCGAAACGAGTTCGGAAATGACAGGCTGTCTTTTGTCATTATCTCACCTTGACCCGATAATCTTTTTTCGTAATCAAATGCAGATGCAGCAAGGGACTTAAGTCCCTTGTTTCAACAGACAGCAGAAAAAAAAGATTCCCCCCCCTCAAGCACTCAGAATGACACAGGCTGAAAAATCACATCTGGAATCGATAATTGCAGATATTGAGCCGCCGCGGAAAAAAGAAAGGCTTTATCTCAAGATATTTTAATCCCCATTTAAGAGTGAGGCGATTATCTTGAGATATTTTAATCTCCATTTAAGAAGAAGGGCGTTATCTTGAGATATTTTAATCCCCATTTAAGAGTGAAGCCGTTATCTTGAGATAACGCCAAGAAAAAAATGCGGGGCGTTATCTCGTGTTATATTTTTCACAGGAAGAGAGAAAAAAAGGGGAAAAAGCAAAAGAACAATGCGGAAAAGCGCGAAGTGAGTTATAATAAAAATATGGAACAGAAAGAAAACGGAAAAATCGCCATTTTGATTGATGCGGAAAATACGAATTATAAAAAGATTTCGGATATTATTCAGGAAGTGTCGCTGTACGGTCATATTATCACGAAGCGCGCATACGGGAACTGGAAAAACTGCGCTGAAGGCTGGGTTCGCGCCATAAAAAACAACGCGATTACGCCGATTCAGCAGTTTGAAAATTCCAAGGGCAAAAATTCTTCGGATATTACGCTCGTTATCGACGCGATGGATTTGCTTTACAGCAAAAAATACGACACGTTCGTTATCGTTTCGAGCGACAGCGATTTTACCAAGTTGGTGACGCGCATTCACGACGACGAGATTTTTGTTATCGGCGTGGGCGAAAAGAAAACTCCCGAGGCGCTGATTAAGGCGTGCGACGAGTTTATTTATATCGAGAACCTTGAAACTGCGGAACAGGCATCGGGGGCGGCGATTCCTGCGGCGGCAAAAGACGGGGCGGCGACTTCTAAGTTTACGGCGGTGGACAAAGAAATTTTGTCGATGAAATTGCGCAAAATCACTGAAACCAAATATGCGGACGAGGAAGGCTGGGTGAATATCGGTTCGGCTGGTTCTCTGCTCCGCCGTCAAGACCCGGGTTTTGATACGCGCACTTACGGATTTTCGAGCCTCGTAAAGTTGATTGAATATCTGGGGTCTTCGTTTGAGCTTCGGCGCGGCAATAACGGCACGGGCACGATTGAATATCGCGCAAAAACAAAAAAATAATTTGACAATTCTGAAAAGTGCGGTTAGCATAAAAGAAAAGCTGGATTGTTACTGTGAATAACAGGCAAAACCTCTTAACGCTAAAAGAGCGGAGAAACGGGTTTTGCCTTTTTTTTCGCTCTTGCAAAAATCTTTTTTTGGAGGGCATTATGCTCCGAACAACATTTTACGCACGGCCAGCGGTGCGATTGGCAGCTTTTACGGCTGTATGTCTGATGGCTTTAGACGCGACGGCTGCGCCTAAAAAGAAGTACACCACCAAAACCGTTTCTGACGGCAAAACGAGTTACGTCCTTGTTGAAAACAAAAAGGGCGCAACGCTCGGTTATTCGCCTGCAAGCGGTGTTACGCTTATCGAAGACAAGGGATTTGCGTTCAAGGATATGAACAAGAACGGCAAACTCGACGCGTGGGAAGATTGGCGGCTTTCCGCAGAAAAACGAGCCGAAGCACTCGCGAAAGAACTCACCCCCGAACAGATTGCAGGCTTAATGCTCTTTAGCTCTCACGAGCGCGCGATTGAGGCGGGGCTGACCGAAGAGCAGAAAAAGTATCTCAAAGAAGACAATCTTCGCGCCGTTTTGAACGCAGGAAGCAACAACGTCGCCGCGGCGGTGCAGTGGAATAATGAAATGCAGGCGTTTGTAGAAAGCCTCGATTTCCCTGTTCCCGTCAACTACAGCTCTGACCCGCGCAGTACGGCAGGCACGGGCGACCAATATTCCAATATGATTTCGGGCGCAGATATTTCGATGTGGCCATCAAACTTAGGTCTTGCCGCAACGTTCGACACGGACATTATGTATCAGTTTGCCAAGGACGTGTCGGCGGAATATCGCGCAATGGGCATTACGACCGCGTTAGGTCCGCAGATTGACCTTGCCACAGAACCGCGCTGGCTTCGCGTAAACGGCACATTCGGCGAAAATACACAGCTTAGTGTCGATATGACGCAGGCGTATGTGGACGGCTCGCAGTCTACTTACAACGCAAAGGGCAAGGACGCAGGCTGGGGCGAAGATTCTATCAACTGTATGATTAAGCACTGGCCGGGCGACGGCGTGGGAGAAGCGGGGCGCGAAAGCCACATGGAAAGCGGAAAATACGGCGTGTATCCCGGAAGCAATTATGAGGAACACCTAAAGCCGTTTACGCTCGGCGGCTTCAAGCTCAAAGGCAAAACAAAGACGGCTACGGCGGTTATGGACAGCTATTCGATTGCGATTGACAAAGACGGAAATGCGATTGAAGGCGGTGCTGTCGGCAGTGCGTACAACAAAAAGAAGATGAGCGACCTCCGCGACGGCGCGGGATTCGGCGGCGTGGTCTGCACGGACTGGGGCGTTACGCTGGCGGCAACTGATGAGCATTTCGGTATGGCGTGGGGCGAGGAAGAGCGCACGACAGAAGAACGCCATTATGACGCGCTGATGAACGGCATTGATATGTTCGGCGGCAACAACGATTCAAAGCCGATTCTTGCCGCATACGAAATGATGAAAAAGGAGCTGGGCGAAGAGGCGGCGAGAGCACGTTTTGAGCTTTCGGCAAAGAGAATTTTGATGCTGATGTTCAATCCGGGGCTTTTCGAGAATCCGTATTTGGACATAGAGCGTTCAAAGGCGACGGCAGGAAGTGCAGAAAAGAGAGCCGACGGCTACAATGCACAGCTTGCGTCTATCGTTATGCTCAAGAACAAGGGCGGCATTATCAAGGCTGATAACAAAGCGATGAAAGAAATGACCGTGTATATTCCGATGACGTATCTTGATTCTATCCCCGGTCCGTGGGGCGCAAGCGAGCCTTCTTGGCTTGAATCTATGTCGCTTTCGATTGCACAAAATTACTTCAAGCGCGTTATCACCGACACTCCGATTACGGACGAAGAAGGCAACATCACGGGCTATGAAACGCCTGATTTGAGCGAAGTCGATATGATTATTGCAGGAATGAGCAGTCCAAACAACGGCTCAAACTTCTCTAAGGCGGGAATGAGCACAAACGAGGACGGCACAAAGACATTCTATCCGCTCTCGTTGCAGTATGAGCCATACACGGCGAAGAGCGGACGCGCGGTGTCGCTTGGCGGCGATGTGGTGGACGGCGTGAAGCAGAATCGATGCTACAACGGAGAAACGAGCAAGCTCTACAATGAGCGCGATTATGTTTCGTTCAAGAACGCGATTGCGGCAAAGGCGGGCAAAGAAATCCCTGTGATTATCTGTATGAAAGCGGCGAATCCTGTGTGTTTTGGCGAGATTGAAAAAGACGCAGACGCAATTCTTTTGGCGTTCTCGGTCAGCGACCAAGCGTTCTTTGATATTGTGTGCGGAAAGGCAGAGCCACGCGGACTTTTGCCGATGCAGATGCCGCGCGATATGGAGGCGGTTGAAGCGCAGTTAGAGGACGTTGGGCAGGATATGGCGTGCTACACCGACAGCGAGGGCAACACCTACGATTTCGCATTCGGCTTGAACTATGCAGGCGTTATCAACGACGCGCGCGTAAAGAAATACGCTGGCAAGAAATGAGGCAGCAAGGGGCTTAAGCCCCTTGTTTTAACAGGCACCAAAGATAAAAAAGG
>CALBGU010000225.1 GCA_937893155.1 uncultured Treponema sp.
AGAAAAAGAACTATTCGGCATGGAGTATGGTGGGAAACCCTACCCTGGAATTTCTCAAATACTTTATTTTAGGACGTTTTTTCCTGTTAGGATGGTGGGGCTTCATTCACAGTGCGCTTCTTAGTTATTTGCGGTTTTTGAAGTTCGCCAAATACTATGAGTTATACCACAACCCAAACGTTGAAACCTCGCTTCCTGAATCGTTACGGTCTCTGAAAAAAGATGTTTGACGGATTGTTAAAGAGATACTTCTCTTAATCAAGTTACACACAATAAAAAAGCCCGCTCTTTATGAGAGGGCTTTTTTGTTGTAAAGTAAGAATATGAAAAATGTAGCACTTATATTAGCATCAGGAACAGTAGCTTTGGAGGCTGCCTTGTATCAAGTGCCAATGATAATAGGTTATAGAGGCCCGTGGATTTTATATTTAATCTATCTGCTTGTAAGATGTATAAAAAGAGTATCTTTGCCAAATATTGTAACAGATATGGATATTGTTCCGGAACTTATTCAAAGTAAGTTTACGTCTGAAAATATTTGTTATGAAACTGAACGCTTAATTTATGACAAAGAATACAGAGCCAAAAAAATCGAACAACTTGGATTAGTCAGAGAAAAACTGTCAAATAAATTTTCGGCAGAAGATGCCGTTAATTGCATAATAAAAGCCCTAACTTAGGATTCTAAAAGGGTTTTTTCTCCGTATGCAGTTAAACGATATTCTGAAGAACCTACAACTCCGGTCAGGTCCGGTAAACATTCTATGTAATCACGATTGATTGCTTCCTGAATAACGCTATGATCAAGAATAATTGCGGCATTTTGCATTAATTTTGCATTAAGTTGTTTTAATGTAAAACGAGGTTTTTGCGCTTTCTTCGGGAATCGGATAGATTTCGCCGCCCGTAAAAACGCCGTACGGCACGAGTTGGCGCGCCGTAAAAACCGACGCCAAAACGCAAAAGCAGATGAGCAAAACGAACGAGAAAAATGATTTTGCGCTATGCTTTTTTCGCAAAAACACGATGGCAAAAAAAAGCGAAATCGCCGTCAGAATCCACAGAATCACCGGCACAATAACAAACGGCTCGTTTTCGCCGGGCATAAGCCCCATCGCGCTTTCCACTTGTTGCCGCACCGTGCGCGTGTTGCTAAACGGCAAACTCCGCCGCTCTTTGTCGCGAAGGCGCGAAAGCACACGGATTTCGGCACTGACAGGCTCGGCAATGTCGGATTCGTCCGCCTCTTCGGTAGCGGGGGTGAATGCGTAGGCAAAAAGGCTTTCGCTCTCAGGCTTAATTTCAGGGTTTACGTTATTTTTTGGGGGCAAAATCTGAAGCCCATCGGCGTTTTCCAGCGATAATTCCGCGCGACTGCCCGAGTAAGTGATGACCTCAAGTTTTACTGCGGGCAAGTGCGCCGAGCCTTCAAGAAGAGGCACCCATTCAAAACGCGCAATCGGAACTTTTTCCGTGCTGAATTCCCTGCGCTCGTGATTTTCAGACACCGCGTCAAATCGCTCCAATTCGCGAAAAAGCGCATTTTCCGGGATTTCAAACGAAAAAGCGACGGTCTGCAAAAAATAGCGGGCAAACACCGTAAACACAATCGGTTTTCCAGCTTCTGCGCTAAAATCGCCCTGCACGCCCGAATCAAATTCGCAAAAAAGCTCTGGCTGGATTTTTTCGGGATTTTTGAACACCTGCAACGGCGCAAACGGCACGGAATAATGCAAATCCTCGATTTTTACTTGCAGATTCGGGAGCTGAAAATATCCGTCTTCGTAAAAAACAACGTACAACTCGATTTTTGTTCCCGATTCCCCATTTTCGCCGATAAACGCCGTTTTTGACGCGCGCGTAATTCCAGCTTTTCCGTTAAAATCGGGGTAAAAAAATTCCACGATTGACGGCTGAACATCGCTCAATTCCAGCTCGAAAACCGTCGGTGTTCCAGAAATCGCGTGGTCTGCTTTCGGCACAACTTCAAGCGCGCACACACACAGCGCCGAAAAAAACGCACAAAACGCGCTTAATAATCGTTTGCAGAATCCGAAGTTGATGTCTTTTCCTGACTTTTCCATTGCTTTTTGTCATTCTCCTGTATAACCGAAAATACGGCATCTTCCACCGTCCGCGCCTTTTCGTTTTCCGAAATCGGCAGTAATTGCTGTTCGCCGCTCCTCGCCCGCGCTTCTTCGCGCTGTTGCAGCGAAAGTTCCAAATTGATTTTTGCATTCATATTCGCGCTATTTATAAGAAGCGATTTCTTAAAATAATCGGCAGCGGCGGCGTAATCGCCTTTACGATGCGCGATAATTCCCAAATTGTAAAATGCGGCAAAACGCACCGAATCGGGCGCATCCGGGGCAAGTTGTGCAAGCCGATTCGTCGCGGCTTCGGTTTCGTTTTGCATTAAATATGTCGCGGCAAGATTGTAGAGCGCGTAACATTCCAGCGTTCCATTTTGAGAACTTTCCGAATCCTCGATTGCGCGCAAAAAATCGGCAGTTGCCTGACGATATTTTTTTTGATGATAATTCCACGTTCCCTGCAAAATTGATTTTGATTCATCAAATGCCGATGAACACGAACTAAACAGGACGCACACCAGTCCCGCCGCCAAAATCGCGCGATTTTTTTTGAACAGCGAAAAATCAGCCTCCCCAATGATAAACGACAGCACAAAAAAGAGCACCGCCAGCGCCGTAAAAAGCCCCTCGCGCGAAATCATTTGGATTTCATACGAAATGCGCTGACGGTCGCTTCTGTCGGAAAACGCAGAAATGCTCCCCAAAATTTTTAGCGCCGAGCCCAATTCCGATGCGTCCACAAAATCTATTGTTGCCGTTTTTACGCCCTTAGCCCGCTTCACCAAGGCTTTTTTTGACTGCACTTGTTTTATCGTTTCGCGGATTTTCGCGCTCCGCAATGCCGTTTTCACAATCGTCGTACCGTCACCCGCGTACACTTCGCTTTCGTGCTCGCTTCCAAAACCGATGATGATAACCGAAATCCCGTATTTGAGCGCATTTGAAAGCGCAGAAGAAAGGCGGCTGTCGGTTTCTTCGCCGTCGGTAAAAACCCAAATCGACGAGGCAAGCGAAGACTGCGCAGGAAACGAACTGATTGCCTCATCAACGCCCTTGCCCAAACTAGACCCGCCCGCGCTCATCAATTTTGGCGAAAGAGATGACAACAGCGGTTTTATGCACGCGCGGTCTTCGGTAAGCGGAACGGCAAGAATGCCCTCGCCTTTAGCAATCACCACTGACACGCTCGTGCCTTCCATTCGCTCCAGAAGCTCGCCCGCGTATTCGGTAGCGGCAGTCAGACGGGCAACGCCGCCTGGAGCGTCAGGAGCCAGCATACTGTAGGAAATATCGAACACCAACGACACCGACGCGCCCGTTTTCGGCACAGGCACCGCTTGGCTTCCCCACGAAATGCCCGCAAGCGCAAAAACAAGAAAAATCCATGCGAAAAATCGGCAGAATTCGCGCAAAAGCAAACTTTGTTTCAATCGACGAAACGAAAGCATTTGCAGCACAAACGAATTATTTTGGTCGCCCACAAAAGATTCTGTGTCACCAAAATTGTTTTTCAATGATTTTATAAGCCGAAAATAATGGATTATCGTAAAAAGAGATGACGGAATGAGCAAAAAAAGTGCATAAAATGCGTATGGACGTGCAATTTCTATGTTCATAAAAGCTCCTTTAGATAAATTCTTCGCAAAAACCACGCGATTGCCGCAAAAATGAGGCTAAAAAATAAAAAAACAGAACGAAACCGTGTATCCGAAGATTTTATGTGATAACTTTGAGCAAAAATCTGCTCTTTTGCAATCGACGCAACCACCGAGGAAAACACTCCCGCGTTTTCCACACTGAAATAGCTTCCGCCCGCGCTGAACGCAATTTCACGCAACTGGTCCGTGTCAAACGAACTGTCAAGATAGCCCGACACCACGCGCCCCGTTTTTTTGTCCACATATTCAAGCGGCACAAATCCGCGCGTGCCCAGCCCCAAAACATAAAGCGAAATCCCGTTGTCTTTTGCAAGGCGGGCGGCGGTGTTCGGGTGGATTTCGCCCGCATTGTTTTCGCCGTCGGTAATCAACACAATGCACTTTTTGGGCGCAGACGACGAAATCAAGTGATACACCGCCGTGGTCAGCCCTGTGCCGATTGCACTGCCGTCGCCCATTTCGCCCGGCGAAAGCTGTTCAAGGCGCTTCAAAAACGTGCTGTGGTCAGTGGTAGGCGGCACAATGACGGCGGCTTCGCTTGCCATTGTCACCAGCGCAAACGACGTACCCGAATTTTGCTCCACCAGCTGTTTGACCACCAGTTTTGCCGCTTCCAGCCGCGTTCCCTGCGCGATGTCTTTCGCCGCCATAGACGGGCTGGTGTCCAACACAAAAGCGATGTCAGCCCCCCGCGACGTGTAAATTTTCTCTTGATGGCGCATAACAGGCGTTGAAAGCGCAATCACCGTGCACACAAATGCCGCCGCGCATAAAATTTCGGAAATCACCGACAGCACCGAATGAAAACCGCCCTGCCAATCAAAGCGAGAACCGTTCCAATCGCAAAAAGTGAGCGGAAACGAAATCCCTGAAAAAATCTTAAAATGGCGCAAAATATACAAAAGCGGCAAAAAAATCAACAACAAAAATGCGGCAGGATTTTGAAAACTCGGCATCATTCCCCTCCTCGCTCCAAAAATGCAATCGCGTTGCACACCGTATCGACCATTTCTTTGCGCTCTCCGTCGAGCAAAACGACATCGTGCTTGGCAGGCGGCAACAGCTTTGAGTCGAGCGACCCGACGGCGTAGCGAATATAATCCGTGCGGCGAAACAGCGCAATCAGCTCTTCAATGCGCATTTTTTGCGAAAACGCAGTGATTTTTTCGGAAATCTCAAAAAAACTTTTTTCCAGTTCCCGCGTATCGTATGTGGAAAACGGACGGTCAAAACGGTACGACAGATAGCTTCTCGTGATTTCCTGCAATTCTGCGCAAAACACCGCGTCGCTTTCACTGCTTCGGAGCAAACGGCGGGCACGGCGCGCGGCTCGGCGGGCATTTTTGCCGTAGCCCATAATCACGCCCAGCCGCTTGAGCGCAGACACGACGCGCTTTATGTGCGCCAGCAAAAAACACAGCGCCGTAAACAACAATGCCGCCCCCGCAATCAGCGCATACACCACATAAATCGTTCCGGGCACCAAAATCGGCGAGGCGGGCGGCTGCAACAGCGTGGCGTGCGTTTTTTCGCTCACCGAAAGCACCGAAACAGGCGCAATTTTCAGCGTGCATTTCTTTTTTTGGCTTTTTGACAATCCCGAAAACGAAAGAATATCCTGAATATCAAACTCGCGGAACGAAAAAACGCCCGGCTTCCACGGCACAAACGACACCGTAAAATTATAATCCAGCCCCGTGTGAATCAGCGAAATCTTTTTGACCGTGCAATTTTCCGCCTCTGCCGTCGATGAAAAAATCGGGAAATCCGTGCGGAGCGAAAGCTCTCCGTCGGTGCTGCCAGCGTTTTCCGCGACGATTTCCACCGGCGTTCTAAAAACGTACTGCACAAAAACCGTGTCGCCAATAAAAATCTCGTGCGGCGTAATAATCTGATTTGTTTCGCTCTCAAAAGACGTTTTAGAAACAGGCTGCGAAAAAACAGGATTTGCAAAAAAAATACAACACACAAAACACAAGAAAGAAAATATCTTCATCGCCGATTCCTTTACCGCCGTTCTCGCGAAGAAAAATAGCGCGTCAGCACCAAAACAGGGTCATCTGCCGTTGACAATTCCAGCGGAACACCGCCACAGCGAATACATTCTTCCTTCCATTTTTCCGTGCGCTCACGCTCTGCGTCCCGCCACGACCGCCTAAAAATCCCCGACGACGTGGGCAAAATCACGCGACGGAGCGTTTCGGGGTCGGTAAACGGAATCGAGCCAGTATCGGGCAATTCCGTGTCGATAGGGTCGCTAATGCGCAGTGCAATCACATCGTGCTTGCCCGCCAGAAACGACAGCGATTTTTTCCAGCCGCCCACGCGAAAATCCGACAGCACAAAAATCAGAGCGCGCTTCCGAAGCAATTTCGCAGAACCTTGCAATGCGTTCACCAAATGCGACCCGCGTTTTTTGCACCCCGCATAATTATCCAACTCCGACAAAATCAACTGCACCGTGTTTTTTCCGCCCTTTGGGGCAATCGCAAACTCGATTTCGCTCGAAAACAGCACCGCCCCCACCGGACTCGAAGATTGCTCGGCAACCAGCGTCAAAAGCTCGGCGGTTTCCTCGGCGGCATCAAGGCGCGTTCGCCCCAGCGTGCCCGTGTGCATCGAAAGCGAACGGTCAACCACAAGGAAAATCTGCAATTCGCGGTCTTCGCTAAAGAGCTTCACATAGGGCTTTCCTAGACGCGCCGTAACGTTCCAGTCGATTGCGCGCACATCATCGCCGCGAAGATAATCGCGCACACCGCAAAACTCGATACCCTGACCGTAATACATCGAATGAAAATTGCCGAGCCTAAGACTTTTTACCAGCGTCCGAGCCGCCAGCTGCAATCGACGCGCCCGACGCGAAAGTTGCGTGTAATCCTGTTCCATTTTTCGCTCACGGCACCGGCATTAACGACAAAATCCGCGAAATCAGCGTATCGGCATCAACACCGTCCGCCGCGGCTTCGTACGACAGCACCAACCGATGGCGCAACACCGAATGAGCCACCGCCTTCACGTCCTCGGGCAGCACAAACGAGCGCCCTGCAAACAACGCCTGCACCTTCGCGCATTTTACGAGCGCAATCCCCGCGCGCGGAGACGCACCAAACGAAATATAGCGGGAAATATCGGATTTCTTGTTTGCCGCTTCGTCATCGAGCGGGCGGGTTACACGCACAATCGACACGATATATTCAACGATTTTCTGTGAGCACACGATTGCGTCCAACACGGCGCGGCATTTCGCCAAAATCTGTGCATTCAGCACCTGATTCACCGCATACAGCGCACTCCGTCCCTCCGATTTCACGATGTTCACCTCTTCGGCAGGCGTTGGGTAGGGCACTTGCACCTTGAGCAAAAAGCGGTCTAACTCCGCTTCGGGAAGCCCGTATGTCCCCTCCTGCTCAATCGGGTTTTGCGTGGCAAGCACAAAAAACGGCTTTGGCAATGTATACGATTTTTCGCCGATAGTCACCTGCTCTTCCGCCATCGCCTCCAAAAGCGCAGACTGCACCTTTGCGGGCGCGCGGTTGATTTCGTCCGCCAGCACAATATTGGCAAACACAGGACCTTTCCGCACCGTAAATTGCCCGCTCGACTGCTCGTAGATGAGCGTTCCCGAAATATCGGCAGGAAGCAAATCAGGCGTAAACTGCACGCGCTTAAAACTCAACCCCGAAATCTCGGCAAACGTCTTCACCGCCAGCGTCTTCGCCAACCCCGGCACACCCTCCAAAAGAATGTGCCCCCCCGTAATCAGAGCCGTCAGCACGCCGTTTGTAATCTCGTTCTGCCCCACAATTCGCTTTGCAACTTCCGCACGGCACGTTTCAATGAGCGTTCTACATTCCTCCAAATCCGAATGTAAAATCTCTTGGGTATTCGTATCCATCAAAAAACTCCCCGATTTTTTTTCTCATTTTCTCACCGCATCGTATCAAAAAACGCCGTCATCGACTCTACAAAAGCGCAGCCGCAGACATTTTGTGAGAAAATACTCTGTTATCATACACAAAATTCCCGCCCTCGTAAATACATCCCAAATTTTTGTTACCGTTTTTCTCACGCTGTCATTCAGAACGTGCTGTCTGCCGTTACAAGCAGAGCGCGCACTTCAAATCCCCGTTTTTACCGCCGCCCGAAACCAGAGCGGCGCATTTTTTGGGTTTCGGCATTTTAGCCGAACGCAGCCTTGGGCATTTTTTGCTTTCGGCACTTTAGCCGAATGAAGACTTGGGCATTTTTTGCGTTTCGGCACTTCAGCCGAATGGAGATTTTGGAGTTTTTTGCTTTCGGCATTTCAGCCGAATGGAGCTTTTGGAGATTTTTGCTTTTGGACGGCGATAAAAAGTCGGGATAATCCAAAATTGGCTTTTGGGCGGCAGTAAAAAGTCGGAATAATCCAAAGTTTTGCTTTCGGACAGCGGTAAAAAGCCAAAAAATGCAAATTTCACCTTTCGGCGCGCTGCCCGAAGCGTCATTTTGCGTCTGCGCTGTCTGTTTACGGCGGACATTTCCCCTTCCAAGCGTGCATTGTGCCTGCGAACTCTGTACCGCTCGCAAAAAAATGCACCCTATTGACATCTTTTATTTTTATTTAGAAAATTAGGCTTGTTATGGACACTGCAAACTTATCTCTTTCTTATTTGCAAACGTTGTCTTCATCGGATTTGCTCGCACTTGCCGATGAGCTGGGAATTGATATTCCAGACGACCTTGACCGCAATTTTGTTATAGGCGAGCTTCTTGACGCAGCAAGCGAGATTTTGGCGGATTCCAAAGAGGATATTCATCTGCTTTCAGGAAAAGCAAAAAGCTCCGCGCTTCCCGAAACCTACAATGTAACGATGATTGACGTGGTTTTGCGAAATCCTGTGTGGGCATTTGTGTATTGGGATTTGAAAAAAAGCGATGTGGAATATTTGAAAGAAAACAATGCGACACTGATGCTGCGGGTTTCTTTTTTTGATTCCGAGCTTGAAAGTGCCGTGGAGTCGTTTGATATGGGCATAAGACTGAGCGACCGAAAGCAATACATTTTGATTCCGACGGGAAAATCTTTGATGCGCATTGATTTGCTGATGGAATCTTCGGTTGAAACGCTCTTGATTGCGCAAACGCGCTTCGTTTCTCTTCCGCACGGCTGTACCGAATTGACCGACGTGCAGCCCGGCAAGCAAACCGATATTCCCGAAATTATGAACGTGTCGGGAATGGAGCGGCTACTCAAAGAGCATTATATAAATCACCGACAATCCTTTTCGTAATGTAGAAAAAATAATTTTGAAAATACCTTTTGGAGAATAAAATGTCCGAGAAAAATCTGGTTTTATTGCTTACTGCACACGAATGTTATTTTAAGCAATGCGATTCTTTTAAGTCTCTTTCGGAAAAAACTGAAGATGAACAATCAATACAAAAAACTGATGGATTTTCTGCACAGGAAGCCGCTTTTTTTCAGTCGGTAACAGAAACGTATGTGCCGCTTTTGAATATGCTAGGCTCGCTTTGTGCCGACCGTGTTCCGTTCAAGCTGTCAATGGTCATCACGCCGACGCTTTGCGCGCTCCTCGCCGACGATTATCTGAAAAAACGCTATGTGCAGTATCTGACCGAGCGCGCCGCGTTTGCCGAGCAGGAAGTTGCCCGCTGTGCCGCCGTTTCGAGTGAGTTAAAAGCGCAGGCAGAGCAGTGTTTTTTGAGCGCAAAAAAGGCGCTGTCTGATTATGTTGATGTCTATAAAACGAACCTGCTTTCACAATTTGCCGAATACGAAAAACAGGGCGTTATTGAGCTTTTGGCAACCGCGGCAACACACGCATTTTTGCCCCATTTTGCCGATATTCCCGAAGCTGTAAACGCGCAAATCGAAGCGGGATTGGTGTCGCACCGGCATTTTTTCGGCTCGCACCCCGACGGATTTTATTTGCCGTATCTGGGCTACTGCGACCCGCTGGCGCGCATTTTGCGCTCGTACAATCTGAGTTACACCGTTGTGGATTCCCGCGCCGTGTTGTTTTCGCAAAAACGCCCAAAATACGGGATTTTCGCGCCCGTTCGCACCGACGGATTTTTGTCTGTGCTTGCCGCCGACAACGATGTTGCCGATATGCTGCACTCTATGCAGTCTTCGCCCGTCTACCGCAACGAAGAAAAAGACGCAGGCTTTGAGCTTGAGCGCGAAAAACTGCTGCCGTTGGTCAAGGGAAATGCGCCGCGCATTCAAACGGGCTGCAAATATTACAGCGAAAACGCCATTTACAACGCCGAAAGCGCCCAGAAGCAAGCGCTTGCAGACGCGGAGGCTTTTGTGTTGTCGCGCGAACAAAAATTGACCAAAGCCGCAGACATCTTGGCAGACGAGCTTCCAGAGGGATACAGCACCATTGACGTGTGCACGATAGATACAAACCACATCGGGAAATTGTGGCACGAGGGATTTTTTTGGCTCGAAAATGTTATTCGCATTGCCGCAAAAAAGAATCTGTTTCATGCAAATGCAAAGGAAATCATTGAAAAGCAAATAAAATTGCAAAAATTGGATTTGTTCCCGTGCGCCGCGACCGGAACAGGTTTTGGCGAGGATTTGCTCGACAGTATGAACGATAAAATGCTCGTCTACGCGCGAAAATCCACAATGCGAATGATTGACCTCACGGAACGCTTTCCGAATGACACGGGCATAAAAGCACGGCTTTTGAACCTTGCCGCGCGCGAAATCCTGCTGGCGCAATCGGGCGATTTTCCGCGCTTGGTGCACGATTCAAGCACGCTCGAGTTTGCAGAGCAGTCATTTCAAAACACCGTTGAAGCCTTTTCAACCGTTTACGATTCGCTCGGCTCAAACTCGGTCAGCACGGAATGGCTCACCTGCGTTGAAAAAGACCACCCGATTTTTCCGTGGATGAATTATCGCATTTTCAGCAAGAAAAAATAAGTTCTAAGGATTTTTTATGAAGGTATTTTTCAGATTTTTTTGTGTGCTTGTCATTTTGGGAACTTCACTTTTTGCGGCAGGTGCAAAAGAAAGCCAGAAAATTAAGATTTGGCAAGGCATAAAGGAACTCAAGCACGAAATCGCTTATCTGCACTATTATCCCGCTCAGACCGCCGAAGCAAAATCGAGCACAACGCCCGCCGTCATCATCTGCCCGGGCGGAAGCTATCACCATTTGGGACTCAAAAATGAGGGCAAAACATCGGCAGAATGGTTTTCACGACACGGCACCGCCGCTTTTGTGCTGGAATATCGCGTTGCCGTGTGGCGCAGGCATTATCCTGCAATGATGCAAGATGTTCAGCGCGCAATTCAGCTCCTCCGCGAAAATGCGCAGGATTATGCCATCGACGCGCACAACATCGGCTTAATCGGCTATTCAGCGGGCGGGCATCTGGTAACGTGGGCAGCAGAATTTGCCGAGCGAACCGACGAGCTCGAGAAAATGGGCATAACGCACGAGGTTTCGCTCAAACCAGATTGGATTGCTCCGATTTATCCCGTCGTTTCAATGCAGGACGACATTTATCACCATTGGTCACGCAAAAGCCTTTTGCACACGAAACACCCCAGCGAAACGCAAAAAAATCTGTTTTCGTTGGAACTGCAAGTGCCGCTTGATATGCCCCCTGTGTATTTAGTGGCATGCAAAGACGACCCCGTGGTAAAATTTGAAAACAGCGAGCGATTGTACAAAGCCTTGCTTGAGAAAAACGCAGATGTTACTTTCAAAGTGTATGAGCAAGGCGGGCACGGTTTTGGAATGGTGGATAACGAGTTTATGCAAAAAACACACTGGAATGATGAATTAGCCGCATGGTTAAAAGAAAAAGGATTTATGCAATAAATTTACACTTTTTCACGTTTTAGGCATGTATTTATCGCAGGAAAAAGTAGATAGGATTAGGATAAATCCAAAATCCTATCTTGTCAAGGCTTTTTGTCGCTGAAAATTCTAAAAAAGAAAAAGTAACCAAAAAGAAAAATATGTATATGTATATGTATATGTGTCAGTAAAAAATAATTTTTTCGATTTATTTTTTATTTTTTTATTAAGTTATCCACATTTTGCGGCGAATTTGAATTTTATGATTGTGGATAATGTGGAAAAGTCAGATAAAAGGAAACTCAAACAAAAATATATCCCGTTGTGTTTTCGTGGCGAAATTTCCATAAAACAAGCCGCCGAAAAAATCGGAATAAAATATAATTCTGTTTGGCGACTCAAAAAGCGATTTTCTCAACACGGCGAAGCTATTTTCATTCACGGCAACACAGGCAGAAGCCCAAAAAACACACGGCACGACGATAACGAGATTTTCGATTTTTACAAGGCGCATTTTGACGGCTCTCCTTTTATGGTCTGCCGTGATTATTATTCACGATTTTGCGCGGCGGTGTCTTATTCCAAAGTCTACCGCGTTTTGACTTCTCACAATATTCTTTCGCCTCGCGCGAGAGTGCCGAAAGCCGAAAAGAAAAAGCATTTGCCACGAAAAGAGCGAGAATATGAAGGCGAATTGTTGCAGATTGACGGCTGTACACATCGCTGGTTTATCGGCAAAGGAAAAACGACGATACACGGCGCAGTTGACGACGCAACGCACAAAATCACGGCGTTGTATATGGCGGAAAACGAGTGCAGACTTGGCTACAATGAGCTTTTAAGACGGACAGCGGAAAAATGCGGCGGCGTGCCAAAAGCGATTTACAGCGACCGCTCGGCGTGTTTTTTCACCACAAAGACGGCGGGCGTGTCGATTGAAGAGCAACTTTCGGGGTTTGAGAAATCGCCGACACAATGGCAGACGCTCGCAAAGCAAGCGGCTTTCTTAGCGACATTTTCAAGATGTTCTGTTAGAGATTGCGTTTTTGAACCAT
>CALBGU010000226.1 GCA_937893155.1 uncultured Treponema sp.
TTTTGGACGAGCCGTGCCACGCGCTTGACGAAGATTTCCGACGGAAAATCCTTGATTTGATGGAACTGATTGCCGAAAGCGGCACGACCACGATTTTGCACGTTACGCACGACCCGACGGAAGTGCTTGACGCAGAAAAGCACATTCTGGAACTTTGTCCGTCCGAAGACCCGATGTACCGCATTATCGAGCGATGAGGCATTTTTTTGAGAATCCTTCTTTTTTTTATCAGTGCAATGTGTGTGCTCTGCCCGTGCTTTTGTGCGGACATTGCGGGCGGCGAAATCAAGGGCGAGCCGTGCGCGTTTGAAGAGGTGTGGGGCTACGTTACCGAAGGCGACGAAAAGGAGTTTGACCCCAAAAGCCCAGTAACCGATGTTGGCTATTTTGCCGCCACGATTAACACCTACGGCGAGCTTTCCTCCGTGCCCAAGCGCAGTAAAATCCCCGCGCAGTACAAAGGACGGGTGCATTTGGTCACGGCGTGCGATGGGCGGACGCTGTCGCATTTTGTGATGGACCCGAGTTTTCCGCTTCGGGAAAAACTCATCAAAGACCTCGTTGCAGCCACCAAGGATTTTGACGGGCTTCAAATTGATTACGAGTATATTCCCGGGCGCGACGCACAGAATTTCATCACGTTTTTGCAAGAAGTGCGCCGCCGTCTGCCTGCCAAAAAAATCTTCTCGGTTGCCGTTCCCGCGCGAATGAGAACGATTGGGGACGACATTTATCATTATCCCAAAATTGCCGCGATTGCCGACCGCGTTTTTATTATGGCATACGACGAACATTGGTCCACGAGCGCGCCGGGCTCAATCGCGTCAATGGGCTGGTGCAAAAAAATTGCCGCGTATGCTTCTTCGGTCATTCCAAGCGAAAAACTTGTGATGGGATTGCCGTCGTATGGGCGAACGTGGGGGAGAACGTGGAACCGCGCGTTCTATCACTCTGGGATTAAGCGGATTTGGCGTGAGAACGGACAGCCCAAAATCGAGCGCACGGATTCCATTCCGCATTTTTCGTTCACGGTAAAACTAGGCGTAACGTGCTACTACGAGGACGATTTTTCGCTGGTGGAACGCTGCCGAATGTACGAGAAAATGGGCATCGCAAAAATCGGATTTTGGCGAATCGGATTTGAAGAGCCGTCGTTTTGGCAATGGATAAAAATCGCGCCTGTCAACCATGCACCCGCCGCGCTCAAGTTGCAAATCCCGCTCGAGCGCGATAGCGATTTTGATTTTCTTTCCGCCTTTCACCTCGTTCATTGATTTTTCGTGTCATTCTGTATGTGCGCGGGCAAAAGAGCGCGTTCTTCAAAAAGAATTCGCTCACCGACTGCTCGAACAGTGAATTCCTGAAAAAGAATTCACTCGCCGACTCTTCGGGCAGTGAATTCCTGAAAAAGAATTCGCTCACCGACTGCTTGGGCAGTGAATTCCTGAAAAAGAATTCGCTCCCCGACTCTTCGGACAGTGAATTCCTGAAAAAGAATTCACTCACCGACTCTTCGGACAGTGAATTCCTGAAAAAGAATTTTCACGCACAAAAAAAATCCCGTGCGACAAACACGGGATTGAAAAGGAGCACATCTTATTTAAGCAATGCCAAAATGTCTGCGTCCCGCTTCCAGCGCACAGCGACCGCATACGGTGTTTCTCCGTCGCGGTTTTTTATGGTTTTGTCCATATCGCGCGAAAGCAGTTTTTTGATTGTCTCAGGCGTGGCGGTTTTGGCGGCGTAGTGCAAAATGGTTTCGCCTTGGAAATCCTGCGAATTGCCTGTGGTTTCAAGCAGCGTATCAAGCACCGCTTCGTTTCCCCGCTGCAATGCGGCGGTTGCGGCATTTTCGCCCGCGTTGTCAAAGATAAACGGGTCGGCGTCGTTTTGCAAAAGCACGGCTGCAAGCGCGGTTTGCTTCATCGTAATCGCTTCGAGGAGTGGCGTTAAGCCTTTGCCGTTGCGCTGATTTATCGGATAGCCTTTGTCGATGAGCATTTGCATAACGGCAGGCGAGGCTTTTGTTTCCACTGCGATGTGGATAGGCGTGTTGCCGTCGGTGTCCATCAGCGTCAGCTGTTCGCCCAAAACGGCGTTGATGAGCGTGTCGCTGTCTTTGATGAGAATGGAAAACGGCGTATTGCCGTAGCTGTCGCGCGAAAGGGGATTTGCGCCCGCGTTGCGCACCAGATTGATGAGCGTGATGTTGCGCGTTTTTGCCGCTTCGTGATACGGATTTGAACCGTACATATCTTGAATCTGCACGTTTGCCCCGTTTTTGATGAGCATTTCGGCGATGTCGGCTTTTTTGCGCTCGATTGCGTCGGTGATGACGGGCTTTCCAGTCGCGTCGGTTGAGTCCACATACGCGCCTGCGTTGACGAGCATTTGCGCAATCTGCAATTTGCCCGTGCGTGCGGCGAATGCGAGCGGTGTTTTTCCGCTGACGTTTTTCGCATCGATTTCTGCGTTGTGCTTAAACAAGATGTCGGCGGCTTTGTTCGCATTCCAGCTGACCGCGTGGTGAAGCGGTGTGTTGCCAAGATTGTCGTGTGCATTCACGTTTGCGCCGTTGTCCAGCAGCTCTTTTACGATTTTGGGATTGTCCGTCTGAATCGCGGAAAACAGCGGTGTTTCTCCGCTTGAGTTCGCTGCATTGACCGACGCGCCTTTTACAATCAGCGCCGATACCGCATCTCCTAGTTCCCAGCTTGCCGCGTAATGCAATGGTGTGTTTTTGTTGCCGTCCGTGGCGTTGATGACCGCGGGCGCTAAAAGCCATTGCTGTTTTTCGCCGCCGCTTTTGAATGCCAGTCGAAGCGGGCTGTCGTTCTCGGAATTGGTGGCGAACACATCAGCGCCGCGTGCCAACAGCAATGCAACTGCATCGCGGTTGTCGTTTTTGATTGCCACATACAGCACGGAGTCGCCGTTTTGGTTTCGCGCATTTTCGTCCGCGCCCACCGAAAGCAGATACTCGATGTCGGAAGAGCTTGCATTGTTCAAAAGTGCGATGTGCAGCGGTGTGTTGCCGAATGAATCGTGCATATTCACGTTGTGCTCGTTCACCAGCAATTTGAGAATGCCGTCGTGCTCAAATGCGCGGGTGAGCGGAGTCTGCCCCTTGTTGTCGCGGGCGTTGATGTCCGCGCCCTGCTTTGCAAAAAACACGATTTGCTTTGAATCTGCCCGTTCAACCGCAATCGCAAGCGGAGTAACGCCCTGTTTGTTGCGTTCGTTGCAAGATGCGCCGTTTTTGATGAGCATTTCAAGGATTTCCTCATCGCTGGCGTTCAGCGTGGCATTGTGAAGCGGTGTATCGCCAAAAGAATCCTTTGCGCTCACGTCGGCTTTTTTTTCAATGAGAATCTGATAGATTTGCTTTTGCGAAGGACGCGGAATAATTAGCAAAATCGGTGTTTTTCCCAGACGGTCTTTTGCGTTCACGTCTGCGCCTCCGTCGAGCAGCGTCTTTACGATGTCTGCCCGTCCGTATCGCACTGCCTCGTGAAGCGGCGTTGAACCTGCGCTGTCCTGCACGCTCAGCACCGCTTTGTTCGACACCAAATACGACACGATGCCTGAATGTCCGCTGATTGCCGCAATGTGAAGCGGTGTCTGCCCGTCGTCGCTGCGCAGATTCATATTGTGCGTGCGAACTGCGTCCTCAAAATACGCAAAATCCCCGCGCACAGGCTCGGCGTTCGCCAGAATCAATGCGGCGGCAATACGAATCGAGACGGCGTTTTCGGCGTGGTCAAACGCATAGGCGAGCGGTGTTTTTCCGTCGTCGTCTTTTACAGAAAGCGGGATTTCTTTTTTGATACACAACTGAACGGCAGCTTCGTTTTTGTTGATGACAAAATAATGCACGATTGATTTGCCGTCAAAATCCACCGCGTAGCCCGTCTTTTTGGTAATCATAATATCGTTGTAGACGGCAGGATTTTCCATCGCGATTTCGAGGGCGGGTTTTCGCTCTGCGTCGCGCGCAAAAATGTCAGCGCCTGCGTCCACGAGGATTTTTGCCGTTTCGGTATTTTTATGTTTTATGGCAAGCAAAAGCGGCGTTTCGTTGTTCTTGTTTTTCAAATCCAGCGACGCTCCTTTTTCAATGAGAAATTCCGCCATTTTTACATCGTTGTATCGTGCAGCGGCGTGGAGCGCGGTGTTGCCGTCCTCATCGGCGGCATCGAGCGAACTTTTTGACGCAAACATTTGCATTGCTTCGGCATTTTTTCCAGCCTTTATCAATTCCTGAACGGACGGTTCTTTTTGATTTACAGAATGAGAAGTGGTGGCGCAACTTGCGAGCACAAAAGCCGCAGACAAAAGCACCGTTTTTGAAGCGAGATTGATTTTCATAGAGCTTCCCCATAAAAAGAAAATTTCTTTTATAGTATCGGAGAAACTCGTGCTGTTTTTAGCGGTTTTGCGCTTTTTTCGCACATTCTGCGCACAATCCCCACACATTGACTTGCAGCCGGTCGAATTGCGCGCCGTCGGGAATTGCACTTGCGCAGTACCGCTCCAAGTCGGGCAAAAGCGAATCCTTTACGTCCTCGATTTTCCCGCATTGATTGCACTTAAAATGAAAGTGATTCGACAAATCTGCGTCAAACCGCGCTTCATCGTCAGCGATGGTAACTTCGTTGATGAGTTTGTGTGCAATGAATGTTTTGAGCGTATTGTACACCGTGGTGCGCGAAAACGACGGAAATTGCGGTGAAAGCGCGCGATACACCATATCGACCGTGGGGTGCTCTCGGCTTTCTGAAAGATAGCGAAAAATGGCAAGCCTCTGCACAGACGGACGAATGCCCGCATCGGCGATTTTTTTTGCATATTCTTCTTGCGTCATCGCGTCCTCCATTTTGCAGTTATTTCATTGCTTTGAAAAGATTTGCATTGAATAGATTGTGCGATTAACAAAGAACTTTTGCCCCTTGTTAATCGCATTGTTACTGAATATTGCGGAACATTATTTTCCGAAATATCGCTTCAAAAGACCTGCAAAACCGCAACCGTGGCGCGCTTCGTCTTTTGCCATTTCGTGCACCGTGTCGTGCACAGCGTCGTAGCCGAGCTTTTTCGCAAGCGCTGCCAACTCCATTTTGCCTGCACACGCGCCTTTTTCCGCCGCCGCGCGCAATTCCAGATTTTTCTTTGTGGAATCCGTAACGACATCGCCGAGCAATTCGGCAAACCGTGATGCGTGGTCAGCTTCTTCAAATGCGTATCGCTTGAATGCCTCTGCAATTTCGGGGTATCCCTCACGGTCCGCCTGACGCGACATCGCCAAGTACATTCCAACCTCGGAACATTCGCCGTTGAAATTATCGCGAAGTCCCTGCACCACCGCTGCATCGTAGTCTTTTGCAATGCCTACAACGTGCTCTGTTGCATATCCCGCGCCGTCGTCCTTTTTCTCCTCGAATTTGCTCGCAGGAACGCCGCACTGCGGACATTTTTCCGGCGGATTGTCTCCAACGTGCACATAACCGCAAACTTTGCAAACCCACTGCTTCATAGGTAGCCTCCAAAATGGTAAAAATAAGAGTGTTTAGATTACAAAATTGTAATCATTTCAAAAATAAATATAATACAAATTTGTTTTGCTGTCAATATTTTTTATTCATAGAATGTGTTTTTGTGGTATCAAAAATGCTTAAAATTGATTAAAATAATGAAAAAAGATGTCAAATTTTTTTTCAACGCTTGCAAAATAGTTTTTCTGTGTTAAAATAGAATATTATGGATAATTTGACGGTATCTACAGGGAAAGCATATCCTTTTGGTGCTTCTGTTTGTAAAGATGGCGTGAATTTTGCAGTCTACAGCAGGCACGCAACTTCGATTACGCTGGAACTTTATGAAAATGAAAGCGATTCGCTTCCTGCACTTTCTTATACATTAACTCCTGAAAACAATAGAACGGGCGATGTTTGGCATATATTTGTGGCGGGATTGTCCGCTGGTGCTTTGTATACATACCGCGTGGCAGGTCCGTTTGAGCCGCGCGAGGGGCATCGCTTTGATGAAAAACAGGTTCTTCTTGACCCGTATGCAAAGGCTTTGACCGCAGAATCGATATTTGCGAATATTCCTCACGGCTATACTGTTGTGCAGGACAAAATGGATATAGAACTTGAAAAGCCGAATAAATTCAAAAAATTCCCGAAATGCGTTGTGATTGACAATGACTGTTACGACTGGGAAGGCGATAAACCGCTGAATATTCCGCTTTCGCGCTCGATTATCTATGAAGTGCATCTAAAGGGCTTCACGGCTTCTCAGTCTTCTCAAGTGAACTCAAAAGGCACATACAAAGGTATGATAGAGAAAATCCCGTATTTGAAAAAACTGGGAATTACATCTGTTGAGTTGCTGCCTGTTTTTGAGTTTGATGAGAGCGAAAACGGAAACATAAACCCGCGCACGGGAGAGAGATTAAAGAATTATTGGGGCTACAGCACGATTTCTTTTTTCGCGCCAAAGGCTTCGTATGCCGAAGATAAAACGCCTGGCGGCTGTGTGAATGAGTTTAAAGATATGGTAAAAGCATTCCACAAAGAAGGCATAGAGGTTATTCTTGACGTTGTGTATAACCACACGGCAGAGGGAAACGAACACGGTGTAACGCTCAATTTCCGCGGTTTTGACAACAGCATTTTCTATCATCTGGTAGGCAATCATAAAGAATACTATATGAACTATTCTGGGTGCGGAAACACGGTGAATTGCAATCAGCCTGTTGTGAGTGCATTTATCTTGCAAAGCCTGCGCTATTGGGTTACAGAAATGCACATTGACGGATTCCGTTTCGACCTCGGCTCTGTGTTGTCGCGTGGGCAAAACGGCGAAGTCTTGCGCTGGGCTCCGCTTCTTGACCAAATTGACCAAGACCCCATTTTGCGCAGCACAAAGATTATCTCTGAACCGTGGGACGCAGGGGGAGCTTACCAAGTTGGTAGTTTCTTCGGCGACCGCTGGTGTGAATGGAACGACCGTTATCGCGACGACATCAGAAAGTTTTGGCGCGGCGATGATTTTACCGCAACGCAGGCAGCAACGCGAATTGCGGGTTCGAGCGACATTTATGCGGGAAGCGGGCGAAAACCGTATCATTCGATAAACTTTGTGTCTTGCCACGACGGATTCACGCTTAACGATGTGGTGAGCTATTGCAACAAGCACAATGAGCAGAACGGCGAGGGCAATCGCGACGGCTCAGACAACAACAACAGCTATAATTACGGCTATGAGGGTGTGTGTCAAAACAAGAAGATAGAAGCAAAGCGAATGTTGCAGATAAGGAACTTTATTTTAACTCTCCTTATTTCGCAAGGTACGCCTATGCTTTTGGGCGGAGATGAGTTCCGTCGCACGCAAGACGGTAATAACAACGCCTATTGTCAAGATAATGAAATATCGTGGTTTAATTGGGAACTGGAAAAAGAAAATGCGCCGCTTGTCGAGTTTACAAGGCGAGCGATTGCATTGAGAAAAAATCACGGGGTATTCCGCCGAACTGAGTTCTTTAAGGGTGGAAGCGAAAACGGAGCAGATATATGCTGGTACACAAGAGAGGGAACTATTCCTGATTGGAACAAGGTTTCTCATTTCTTGGCTTTTAGACTAAACGGCTCTGTTGTTGTAGATGAAGAAAAGAAAGGTGATAATGATTTTTATGTAATGGCGAATACAGATGTTCATGACGCTGTTGCTATTTTGCCGTTGCCTCCAATAAATACACAGTGGTATCGTGTTGCTGATACTTCTATTGCGGGCGATGATGCAATTCGTGAAGAGGGAAATGAAGAGGCTCTTCCGTCGCAAAAAAGGTACGTTGTGCCGTCTTCTAGTTTGGTTGTACTTGTTGCAAAGTAAGTTGCAAAGAAGGAGTTATATATGATTTTTAACGCAGAGAAATTTCGTGCGAACTTAACAGACCGCCTGAGCCGTCAGTACGGAAAGGATTTGTCTCAGGCAAATATGCACGATTTGTATGATGCGGTTGCCGCTTCTGTTATGGAAACGACGGTTATGCCGAATTGGATGAAGACGCGCAAGGTCTACGATGCAGAGCCGACACGCCATGTCTATTATCTTTCAGCAGAGTTTTTGATGGGGCGCGCGCTTTCAAACAACCTCATCAACACACAGATTAAAGACGAAGTTGTCAAGGTGTTGAACGACATCAACGTAAATCTTGACCTCGTGGAAGATGAAGAGCCTGATGCAGGTTTGGGAAACGGCGGTCTTGGTCGCCTTGCAGCCTGCTTCCTCGACAGCCTTGCAACACTGAGCTATCCTGCGGTTGGATACGGAATCCGCTATGAATACGGTATGTTCGAGCAGCACATTGAGAACGGCTATCAGGTTGAGTATCCTGACAACTGGCTCAAGCACCGCGACCCGTGGGAAATCAAACGCAGCGACCTTGCAGTTACCGTGCGCTTTGGCGGACACATCGCATACGGAAAATCACCAGACGGACACGACCGCTTTTATATCGCAGATGCAGAGGAAGTTACCGCAACTCCGTATGATATGCCAATCGTCGGCTATGGAAACAACACGGTAAATACATTGCGCTTGTGGCAGGCAAGTTCTCCAAATGGATTTGACCTCCAGCTTTTCAATGATATGCAGTATAACCGCGCTGTCGAAAAGCAGAACAGTGCAGAAAACGTCAGCCGCGTTCTCTATCCGAACGACAACGGTCCGAGCGGAAAGGCGTTGCGCTTGAAGCAGCAGTATTTCTTTACGAGCGCGTCTTTGCAGGATATGCTTCACCGCTTTGTAAACCTTTACGGCACAGACTTCAAAAAGTTCCCGCAGTTGCACGTTATCCAGCTTAACGACACGCACCCTGTTGTCGCAATTCCTGAAATGATGCGTCTTTTGATGGACGAATACGGCTTGGGCTGGGACGATTCTTGGGACGTGGTTACGAAGTCTTTTGCATACACCAACCATACCATTCTTGCAGAAGCTCTTGAAAAGTGGCCTATCGACATCTTCCAAGGCTTGCTTCCTCGCATTTACCAGATTGTTGAGGAAATCAACCGCCGTTTCTCAATCGAACTTCGCGCGAAATTCCCCGGCGATTACAACAAGCAGAATCGTATGTCGATTATCCGCAACGGAAAAATCCACATGGCAAGCCTTGCTATTCACGCGGGCTTCAGCGTCAACGGTGTTGCAGAACTTCACACGAAAATCCTCAAGGAACAGGAACTCAAGGACTGGGCGGAACTCTATCCTGCGAAGTTCAACAACAAGACAAACGGCGTTACACAGCGCAGATGGCTTCTTTGCTCTAACCCAGAGCTTGCCGATTTCATCACGAAGAGAATCGGACACGGTTGGGAAACAGAGCTTTCAAAGCTCAAGGAACTCGAAAAGTATCTTGACGACGATGCTTCTCTGCAGGAACTTGCCGACATCAAGGCGCGCAACAAGGAAAAACTCGCCGAGTACCTCAAGCACTCACAGAATGAGTTCCTTGACCCAGAAAGCATTTTTGATGTGCAGGTAAAGCGTTTGCACGAGTACAAGCGACAGCTTTTGAACGTGTTGCACATTATGTATTTGTACAACCGCATTATCGAAGACCCGACATACAATCCGCCAGCACGCACGTTTATCTTTGGTGCAAAGGCTGCTTCGGGCTATCGCCGCGCAAAGAGCATCATCAAGCTCATCAACACAGTGGCAGAGAAAATCAATAACGACCGCCGCGTTCGCGGAAAATTGCGTGTTGTGTTTGTGGAGAACTACCGCGTGTCTGTTGCCGAGAAGATTTATCCTGCAGCGGATATTTCCGAGCAGATTTCAACAGCGGGAAAAGAGGCGTCAGGTACAAGCAATATGAAGTTTATGCTCAACGGCGCGCTCACACTCGGCACGCTTGACGGCGCGAACATCGAGATTGCGGAAGAAGCGGGCAAAGACAACTGCTTTATCTTCGGTTTGACCGCGGACGAAATCGCGAAAATCGAGGCGGAGCACAGCTACAATCCTCAGAAGTATCTTGACCGCAATCCGCTTCTTGAAAAGGTCGTGGAACAGCTTGTGGACGGCACTTATGACCCGACTCGCCAGATTTTCAAGGAATTGCACGATTCTTTGGTGTACGGTGTTGAAGGACAGCGCCCTGACGTGTATTATCTGCTCGCCGACTTTGACGACTATGTACGCGCACAGGAAGAGGTTGCTGCTGCATATTCCGACAAGAAAGCGTGGGCAAGAAAAGCACTCATCAATATTGCAAACGCCGGCAAGTTCAGCTCTGACCGCACGATTGAAGAATACGTCGCGGACATCTGGAAGCTCAAGAAGACGGTTATTGAATAAGGCTGTAAAAGACTTTTTAATTCGCTCTATTTGAGATAGCAAAAGGCACGGTTTACTTTTTATCGGTAAGCTGTGCCTTTTTTTGTGCATTAGCTTTTAGCAGTTTGGATTAGGTACTCTAAGAGCGATTGACGGTTCTTTTGGATTGGCGATAACGAGGTTTTTGAAGCCCTCGTCTTTTGTCGCTAAATCGGTAACAAGCATATATGCAATTTGACTTGCACCGTAAGCATTCAAATGCGTTTTGTCCAGCGTACTTATATCGGGTGT
Organism: uncultured Treponema sp.; assembly: GCA_937893155.1. Lineage (GTDB taxonomy): Bacteria > Spirochaetota > Spirochaetia > Treponematales > Treponemataceae > Treponema_D. The sequence continues at coordinate 10,636 of CALBGU010000226.1, forward strand.
ATTCTGCGCTAAAAACAAAGTTGCTTTTTCACCAAGAGCTTTATACAGTTTCTTTGTATTCTCTGTTTGGTCTACAACGGTAACTCCGACTTCGCTTCCTAGCTCTCGAATTGCTTTCGGATAATCGCCTCCCTCATATTTTCCGCTTGTTTGTGTGATGTGAGCTGTAATGCCGCTGTAATCGCCCTCTGGACTATAGCGAACAATAGGCGTAACAAGAATAGGAATTGCATTTACGCTTTGTGCAAGTTTTACATAATGCTCAAAAAGAGAATACTTAAACGAGCCATTGCTCTCTTTAGAGCCATTAGGATTAGAGTAGCGCGCGTCTTCTAGCTTTTCATCGTTATGTCCAAAAGCAATGATAAGATAGTCGCCTGCTCTTATATTTTCCTTGAGAATTGCGTAATTTTTTGCAGAGGAATAATCGGTAATAAAGCTGACAGATGAGCGACCGCTTACTGCAAGGTTAATAACGCAAGCCTTGTCTTTTTCAAGATAATCTTGCACCTTTGTACCAAAGCCGAATCGAGGAAGATAGCTCGTGTCGTTAAACGGGCTACCTGTTGAATCGCCTACAATAAACACGCGAACAATTTCTTGTTCTGTTGGAATGTAAAACTCTGTTACTGCTCTTTCTTCGCTTTTTTCGTTGGCAGCAATGTAATCTGTATTCATAAATACGATTATACAGCCGTTTTTGACATCTGACTATGTAACTTCCTGCCACAGTTTTGAAAAATAAAAGGCATAGCCGAAACTATACCTTTTATGAAAGAGTCTATGTTTTTTCAAAAAATATGATTAGACTTTGAAGAGGTCGATTTGCTCTCCTATTTTCTCGATAGACGCTTTTACCTCTTCGCTGTATCCAACAAGTGCATTGCTGGTTTCGCTGATTTCTCCAGCTCCCGTAGCCAATCTCTCCATTCTCGCTTTCATATCTGCCGTAACCGTCTGAAGCGTTTCAAGCTCTGAATTGATTTGCGTGTTTTGCTTAGACATCTCTTTTGAAGAGTTGTGAACATCAACCGTGCTGTCATTCATACTCTTGAGAGCCTCGCTAATCTGCTTAGAGCCTGCATTTTGTTCTTCCATTGCCGCTTTTATCTGCAAAACAAGCTCGTCAGTTTCCTTAATTCTGCCGCTCATAGCGTTGAGAGCTTCGCTTGATTCGGTTGAGGCTGTTACAACGGTAGAGATAGATTCTCGGATTTTGTCTAGTTGCTCTCCGATTGTAGCAGACTGTTCTGATGATGTTTCAGAGAGCTTTCTGATTTCATCGGCAACAACACTAAATCCTTTTCCTGCATCTCCTGCGTGAGCTGCTTCTATTGCCGCATTCATAGCCAAAAGGTTTGTTTGCTCAGCAATGGAAGAAATCGCCATATTCGCTTCTTGCAGCATTTGGCTTTGCTCTTCTATTTGCACAATGCGCTCATTTACTGCCTGTTGCTTTGTAAAGCCTCTTTTTGCGTCAGAAGCTAATGCATCAAAGCTCGCCGCCATCTTTTCTACAGATGTATTAACAGAGGTGATATTTCCTATCATCTCTTCAACAGCCGCGCTTGCCTGTGTTACTCCAGAGGCTTGGGAATCAATCATATTATCTAAGTTGTTGATGTTATCTGAAATGCCGTGTATTGCCCCGACGCTGTGGTCTACGCTGGAAGTTTGCTCCATAATTTGGCTAGAGAGCTTATCAATGCGTTCGTTAAAGAGAGTCATTTTCTCTACAGTTTCATTCGAGCTGTGGAACATATTCTTTCCTGCGTCATAGAGATTAGCTTTAGAATCTTTTAATGTAGAAATAATCTCGTGCAGTTTTTCCAAGAATAGATTGAAATGAATGATGAGGTCTCCGATTTCATCTCTAATGTACAAATTACTTCGCTTTGTGAGGTCGGCATCTCCTGTTTCTAGCTCTTTCAAGAAGTCTGTAACATTTTTTATGCGCCACATAAGCCAGCGAACGAAGCGATATGCAAGTAATACAAGGATAAGAACCGTAATGCACGTAAGAGGCAGAACGATTTTTACTGTTGCAACCGAAACCGCCTCTATTGCTTTCATCGACTTCATTGCAACACACATACCTGTAATTTTTGACCCCGATTTGAGCGGGAAGTATACGGTATAGAACTTTTTGCCTTTTATCAAAGTAAGTCCTTTGTATACAGAGCCAGATTCAAGAACGGTGTGAACTACATTTTGGTCGGTAACACGGGAATTGATAAGCTCTTGCATTGTAGACGACAGTCGTACATCGCCTTTCATAATGGTGCTTTCAACTCCGTAAGATGTTTTTATCATATTGACCGTGTTGTATTCTGAATTGTTGACCATATCGACACCCATAGTGATTGTGCCGACGATTTGACCTTGATAATGTATCGGGCGAGAGGTGAACAGAGCGTAATTAAAGCCGCCGATTTCGTCAAATGCGCTTGCCACCGTGCCAGAAAGGGCAGAACTCACAGCCGAAAGCGAAGAAAGATTTGTGCCTGCATTTATATTAACACCGCCGCCATTTATTACGTTGCCTTTTGTATCGGTAATTGCCAAAAAGCCGATAAAGATGTTTCTTTTTATTTCGTTTAGGGCTTCTGACAGTTGCAGAGTGTTTTCTAGGGCTGTTCCTTCTTGAATAGCGGGATTTAGCGCAATAAGAGCTGTATACGAGCTTAATGATGTTTGCCAATCGGTGAACGTAGAGTTTATGCCGTTCGCGGTTGTTTCAAGACCTTCTTCTACATCTTTTGTCATACCGTGATTGAATATGTTTAAGGTTAAACAAGTTCCGCCAAAAGTGCCTAA
>CALBGU010000227.1 GCA_937893155.1 uncultured Treponema sp.
AATGGGGACAAGTTTGTTTTATGTTTTTCGTAGACTATATAATACAACTTTTCCCATTGTTGTTTTAGCATACCTTTTGTAACACGTCCTAATCCTGGCTCTAAGATTTCGTCGCTGCCGAGCACGGTACACGGAGAATTATAGCCGATAGTGCCGCTTCCCTGCGCGCCTGTCGGATAATAAATCTTTGTGCCGTCTTTTTGCGTCTTCCACAAATGCGCGCTGTCTTTCTTCTGCTCGTCTGCAAGCGTGAATGCCTTATTCAAATTGAGCTTGGCGCGTTTTGTTTCCGCTTCTCGTGTCTGTGCCGAAAGCCATTCGAGCGTCGCCGTTGTGCTGTGTCCATAGAACCACGCAGACATATGCCCCACATTGCCGCTCAAATTCACCTGATAAATGCCGAGGTCGCTTTTTCGAGAAGTCAACTCGCGCACAATCGCATTACGGCTGTCAACCGTCGTTTTATCATCAAGATACATATCCGCCGTTTCCACCTCTGCACCGCACAAATCGCGGAACAACAGCTGATATTCTTCGTTTTCGCCTGCTGTGCTGTAATAAAGAATGTTGTCGTCGGAAATCAGATAGAACCAGTTATTGTAATCCGCCGCGTTGCCGTCATCATCTGTGTCAAAGATAAGTTTGCCGTCAATCGGAGCGTTGTAGCTTCGTGAACCGCCGAAAATGCGCTCTTTTTTGAAGTTCGTTCCCCATTTGCAGCTTAACGGAAGCAATGCCGCAAAATAGTTGTCGCGCTGTGAAGCAAAAGCCATGACCGTCATACCGCCCATACTTTGCCCAGAGCCATAAATGCGGTTTTCATCGATGTTGTATTTTTCCGTGAGCGAATCAAGGAGCTGCCAGACTGCTTGCGCGGCACAACTAAGCGTCCAGTTGTCGCGAGCAATGCGCAAATTGTAATGCGGGTTTTCTTCGTTCATAAAGAAATCTTCGCTAATCGCAGGACACACAACAATAGCTCCGTCAAGTCCCTGCGCGCGAAGCAAATCGCGGAAATACGGAGAAGCGTAGTTTGCCGCGCCCTGTGATTCGCACAAAGTCAACATCGGGTCGCTGTCCATTGAGCCTGCGTCGTGCAAATGCAAAACGAGTGCGTATTTTTTGCTTGCGTCGTAATCAGAAGGCACATAGAGCGCATACGGCAAATCAAAATCCCAATATTCGCCGTTTCCCTCGTCGAAGCAGTGTTTTGCCGCGAAAACTTCTTTTGTGTAGCCCGCAATTTCGGCAATCGTGTACGTTCCGTCGTTTGCATAGCGGTAGAACTCACTCGGACGCTTTCCGCCCGTCTGCGGGTCAATGCCGATGTATTCAAAATCGTAATAATTGCCTTTTTCCACGCTTGACGGCGAAATTATGCCGCTTGCGCTCTTAATCGGCTTTTTCTGCACCACGCCAGCCGCCATTGTCGCCTTGTAGCTCCGTGCATAGCGTGAAACAGAGTAATCTGTGTTCACTTCGATGATGACAAAATTGCCTTTCCCTGTTCCGCCGCTCTCTGACACCTCTGCCGTGTCGTTGATGTAGATTTTCGTCGGTTTTCCTGCGTCTTTTCCTGCATTCAAATCGTTTTCGCCGAGCGTCTGCCCGTAATCGAACACGTCGAATGTCGAAAGGTCAACTTTCGCGCCCGAAAGGTCAACACAATACTCAACAGCGATAGCTTTCGGCTTTGAGCCGTCCATACCGATTGTGCCGATAACGCTGATTGACGTAATCGCATCGTCAGCGGTCAAACTTCCTGCCGTTTTGCTCGCACACGACGTGCAAACAACGAGAGACAAGAGAAATCCTGCCTTGCACAAAAATCTTTTCATAAAAACACTTCTTATCTGCCTATTGCAGAATTGATTTCAGTTCAAAAATGATATTTTCCGCACATTTCGCCGTGTCAATGCTCTCATTTCCCAACGAATCGAAAAGCGCATTGAGATTTTTCTCAAAATCACGCGGCAGCAGCGCACAATTCTTTTTGCAAAGCTCAATAAGCCGCTTTTCTCCAGGGTGCGTCTGTTCATTGAGCGCAAAAATGATGTCGAAATATGATTCTAAAAACGCCGTTGTGCGATGAACCACGCTGACTCGGTCGCCGCGAGATTGCGCCTTTGCAATTTGCGTGCGATAGGCGGGCAGCGAATCGGAGAGAAGCGCGAGAGAGCGAGAAATGATGTTCGCCTTGAGCGCGGAGGGGTACGGCACGTTAAAGCGAGCTTTTGCCGCCGCAAGCCGACCTCGTTTATCGCACAAAATGCGGCATGTTTTGAGATTGTGCCACATACACGTCGTGTAGCCGTTCTGTGCTTCGTGTGCTTCAACCACACGCGCCACATCTTGCACAAAGTCGTCGAGATTTCGATACAAAATATCGATGTCTACGCCGTCGTTCAGCGTGCAGTTGTCTTCGTATTCCCAAAAATGATTGCCGATTTCTATCCGCGAACAATACTTCTCCAAAAATGCCTGCCGCACATCTTGTGCAATCGGAGATGACGCATAAACATACACGTCGTAATCGCTCTTTTCGTCGAAATTATCTCCTGCGCGCGAGCCGCCGAGAGCGACAGAGTCAACTTCGCTAAAGCTGCACAATGTTGCAAAAAACTCGTCCATATTCACCGCCATATTTCCTCCCGAAAAAACAAAAAAAGCGCAAGCCCGTTCTGTCCTGACTTACGCTTTCACTGCTCGACAAAAATGAGTATATGATAAGTTATAAAAAAAATCAAATGCTTTTTTATTTTTGAGAAAAATTTTGAAAAATTTATGAATACCCTCTTTACATTTTTTTTGATATTTGCTATATTCATATTCACCAACGGGACAGTAGCTCAGTTGGTTAGAGCACCGCTCTGATAAGGCGGGGGTCAAAAGTTCAACTCTTTTCTGTCCCACCAACGGGGAATTAGCTCAGTTGGCTAGAGCATCGGCTTTGCAAGCCGAGGGTCAGGGGTTCAAGTCCCCTATTCTCCACTTAAACGAGTTCATTTTTATGGACTCGTTTTTTTTATCTTTTTTGAAAATCCTTCTATAAATATTCTATAAAATACCGCGGCAAAGTTTTTAGCAAAAAAGATAGAAAAAAAAAAGGCAATATGCTATAGTCGGTGGTATGTTTTTTTATCTTGCCATAAAGAATATAATTGCACGAAAAAGTTCTGCGGTTATTGTTGCGTTTATCGCATTTGCTATTATGCTTTTGGTCGCGACAAATGCCGTTTTTGACAGCACAGAGCACGGGGTGGAAGAGACATTTACGCACAGTTTTTGCGGAGACATCGTTATCCGTCCGTTTTTTGAAACTCAGCTATCGCTTTTTGGCGATGATACGCCGGTAACGGGCGAACTTTCTTCTATTCCAAACGTGATTCCTTTTGATGAAATCGAAAAAGAACTTTTGCAGATTGATGAAATTGAGCGCACGTTGCCGCAGGTTTCTGGCACGGCGATGATGGAAGCAGGCTCGGAACGAGTGCCTGTAACGCTTTTTGGCGTGGACGGCGAAAAATATGCCGAGATGATGAATGCGCTTTCGATTAGCGAAGGGCGTCCGTTTTCCGAGGGCGAAAAGGGGCTGATGCTCACTAAAAAACACGCGGACGAATTGGGGGTGAAAATCGGCGATACCGTGCAGTTTACGGTGGCGGACGGCATTTCTTTTAGAATCCGTGCGGTGCCGCTCACTGCCGTTTATGAATATGCCGTGGAAAATGCCACGCTGGACAAAATCGTTTTAATCGACGCGCCGACGCTCAGGGCATTGCTCGATATGAGCGACACGGTGCAAAATGAGACAATCGAAGAAGCGGATTTTATGCTGGACGATTTTGATTCGCTGTTTGATTCTGCTTCTGATACGCAAGCCGTGGTTACAGAAACAATAAGCGATGATGTTTTTGAGAATGAAGTGCAAGAGGCAAAATCGGCTTCGTGGAATTTTATCATCTGCCGACTCAAAGACGCAAAAGATACAAAAAAAGTGATGCATAAAATCAATCGCATTTTCAAAGAAAAGGATTATCCTGCCGAGGCGGTCAACTGGCGAAAATCGGCGGGAAACACCGCGATTTATCTGTATTGGATGCGCTTGATTTTGAACGTCGGCATTATTATCGTGCTGTTTTCGGGCTTCATCGTGATTAACAACACGCTGGTTATTAACGTGCTTGACCGAATCCGCGAAATTGGCACAATGCGGGCAATCGGCGCAAACAAGCGTTTTGTGTCGGCGATGTGTATGACGGAAACGTTTATCATTGCGTGCGCGGCGGGCGTTTTGGGCATTATTGCGGGCGCGGCGGTGTCGGCAATGATAAATGCGGCGCATATTTCGTTTTCTAATCTGTTTTTGATTCAGCTTTTCGGCGGCGCTCGGCTTGTCACAAAAATCACGGCGCAAAATATTCTGCACTCCGCGGCGGTCGCGCTGATTTTGGGGCTGCTTTCGTGGATTTATCCCGTGAGTGCCGCGCTCAAGGCGATTCCAGTGCAGGCAATGCAGGGGGCAAAATAATGTACATGCTGATTTTGGGCTTGAGGTCGTTGCTGTACCGCAAAAATCAATATACATCGCTGTTTTTGGTGTGTCTTTTGGGCACGGGAATTTCGCTGTTTTGCATTTTTTTGATGACGGGAATGCTTTCGGCGCTTGAGTCAAAATCGCGGGTGTATTACGGCGGCGATTTGCATATTATGGGCGGAAAAAACGGTAAGATGGAGTTTGTGAACGTTTTGGAAGACATCGAAAAAGTCCGCGGCGTTTTTGGCGAAGAGGCAATTCTTTCGGAGCGAGTCGACTTCGACGCAAAAGAATCGTCGTTCTTTTTTGAGGGCGTTAGCGCACGTCAGCGCGTTATCAAGGGCGTAGATTTTGAAAAAGAGAAAGACGTTTTAAGCGTGATAAATTATGTGTCTGGCGGAGCGGAAGATATGGCTGGCTCAAACGGCGTGATTCTTTCTGCCCCGATTGCCGAAAAGCTGGGCTGCAAGGTCGGCGATGAAATCACGTTTATGCTTCGTTCTGCGGGCGGTTACATCAACACCGTTCCGCTTATCGTGCACGGCATTTTTAAGGATTCGTCCGCATTCGGAATGTACACGTCGTATATGGACATCGACTGCATTCGCGCGGCTTTTGGCTACTCCAAAACGTGGGCGAACCGCATTTGTATCAGTTTTCCCGACGGCGCAAAGCGCGAAAGCGCGGAAACGTATCAGGAGCGGCTGTCGCAGATTTTGCCGATGTACCCGCTGACCGAGAACAAAAAAGATTTTTACGACGCGCACGGAAACGGCAAGGAAGAATACGCGCTCATTCCATTGCAGTCGAATCTCAAAGAATTCGGCGTGATGATACCTGCAATGCGGGGCATATTTTTGTTCATCATCGCAATGCTCATTCTGATAATCGTGGCGGGCATCGGCAGCACTTACCGCGTTATCGTGATGAAGCGAATCAACGAAATCGGCATTTTTATGGCGATTGGAATGAAAACAAAAACGATTATTCTGATGATTTTGTCGGAATCAATGTTTTTGCTGCTCTCGGGCTTTGCGGCGGGGTTTGTGCTTTCGCTCGTGCTTTGCGCCCTTTTCCGCGCCGCCGATTTTTCGGCTATCCCCGCATTTGACCTCTTTTTGAAAAACGGGCATCTCGCCCCGGCGGTGGTGTCCTCCCCGGCGGTGTCCGCCGTATTTGCGTCAGTTATTTTGCTGACCTTGCTGGCGGTCTTGAGCGGTATTTGGAAATCCATTCGCATTATGCCTGTGCGCGCTCTTGCCACAACGGAATAATGCTTGGAACGGGGAGCAGATAAAAAGGACAGATTCCTGTGTCAAGCACGGGAATGACAAAAAGAAGGGCATACATTCCGCAACAGTGCCTGAATGTGATGTTTTTTGCTTGGAATGTGCAATTTTTATCAAAGAATGGTATGATTCCGTGAAAGAATGTATGTATTCTATCTCGGAATGACATCATTCTTTGATAGAATAAGCATATTCTTTGCTGGAATGAACACATTCTTTGATAGAATAAGCATATTCTTTGCTGGAATGAACACATTCTTTGCTGGAATGAACACATTCTTTGAAGGAATGAGCGAATTATATGAAAGAATTAAAGAGAGATTAGGTTTTCTTGCCCGCAATGCAAGGAAAAAGAATCGTTTTATACAGGAGTTTTTATGAAATTGTATAAGAAAATTGCTTTGGCTCTTATTGCGATTGCTCAATCTGCCTCGTTTTTTGCTCTCGGAGCGAATGACGCAGAAGCAAAAACGCTTTTGCAAAAGGCGCAGGACAATACGGCATTTTACGGCACGGATTTTTCAGGCTCTTATGTTATCGTTCAAACGAAGCCCGGCGAAGGCTCAAATCAGACCGACGCGATTATGTACAGGCGCGACAGCGAGGAAAAATGGGTGATTTTGATTCAGGGACCTGCTAAAGAACGCGGAAAGGGATATTTGCAGTTCGACGGCAATATTTGGTTTTACGACCCCGCAGACCGCCGCTTTACGTTTACGAGTGCGCGCGATAAGTTCCAGAACACGAATGCCAACAATTCCGATTTTGCTCCCCAGCATTATGCAAGCGATTACGACATCAAGGCGGTGAGCGAGGAGAAGCTCGGCAATTTTGACTGCGCAGTTTTTGAGTTGACGGCAAAAAGCGGGGTGAAAGCGGATTACCCTATTCTCAAGCTTTGGGTGACAAAAAACGACGGCTTGGTGCGAAAAAAGGAGGATTACAGTCTTTCTGGTCAAAAACTGCGCGTTACGGCAATTCCGAGCTATCAGAAAGTGGGAGAGCGAATGGTGCCTGCCAAAATGGTGATTCAGGATTCTCTGCGTGGCAAGAAAATCGGCGGCAAAATGCAGTACGAGCAGACGACGATAAAAATATCGAACGTGGCTTTTGTCAAAGTCGATTCTTCCACATACACGAAGCCGTATCTTGAGATGATGTCGGTGCGCTGACAGCCGCCGTCGGTTAAAAAGGATTTTTTATGACAAATATGACAAAAACAGTTTGTATCGCGATTGCGTTTTTGCTGGTTTTCCCCGCATTTTCGCAAGTCGCCGAAGAAGACACGAGTGCAGAAACAACCGCCGTAGAAAGCACCGAAATTGCCGCTGAAGATGCGACCGACGAAAGCGATTTCGGCGATGAAAGCGATGATTTTGATGATTTTGATTCGCTTTTTGATGACGCGGAAGATACCGCCGCGGTCGTTACGGAAGAAAAAGAAAGCGGCACAGTTACCGCAAAAATCGGCGATATTTCCATTCCGCTCAGCTGGTCGGGTTATTTGGAGTCGAGCATTGGTGCAGGCGATATTCACGAGGACGGTGAAGATGAATATTCAGGGTATTTTACGTTCTTAAATTATCTTTATCTCAATGCCCGCCCTGACAAAACGCTTTCTATTCACGCATCGTTGAGAACCTATTTGCCTGCGAATAGCGCATTGAGCGTCTACGAGATTTATTTTACCTATCTGATGTTTGACCGCGTATTTATTACGGCGGGGAGAAAAGATACATCTTGGGGCTATGTGCGTTTAATCGGTACATCAAACGACGACGATGACTCATCTGATTCCAAATCCGCAGGCTTGACGTACAAATACGGAGGCGTTTCCACAGACATACTTTCGGATTCCATAAGCGGCACGTCGGGCTTGGTGCGGATTCCGTTTTTGACAGGAACGATTTCAGGCTGGGCATTTTACGCAGATACGTATGGTTCTGCGTCGAATATGGACACGGACAAAATGTCGTTCGCCGTTTCGCTGGAAGAAACGATTTTGAAAACATCGATAAATCTTTTTGCAAGAAAATATCCGAGCGTGGATAAAACAGGAACCGCATACACCGACGAGAATCGTACACTCCCGATTGCAGGCGCGGAAATCAAGCGCACGATTTTGGATGCGGACATTTATGCGCAAGCAATCGGACAAATCCACAGCGTCGGCGATGTGGTAAAACGGCACGACATAAATGGCTTTGGTGCGATTATTATGACGGCGGGGCTTTATCGCTGGTGGGACAAAAGAGACCCGAATGTCGGCTTTAACGTGGAATTTCAGGATTCTTATTATCCCCCGCTAGAAAGCCATACGCGCGTTATCGCCTACGATGCTGGCATAAAACGGCTCGGTAAAAATCATAATATCAAACTCGGGGTTTCAGGTTATCATTCTTTCACCGCTAACAACGGCTATGTAAAGCCCGGCATTATTTTGTCTGGGATTTTGCCTCACGCGACGTGGGAAAACGGCGTGCGCATTGATTACGGCGAAAGCACAAGCTATGTGTCGCCCAAGTTCACGTTCGGTTCGTATATAAAAATCACGCTGAATTATTAGGAATGACAGCATATCTTTTGCAATATGTCCTAAAACAAACTGCGAAAAACACAAAAGTCAAAATTCAGACACGGAAATGTCCTAGATTTTTGCAAATCAAATCTTTTATAATACAGTAACTTATTTTTTGACGAGGAATGTATGAGAATTGCTTTGATTAACGAAAATTCGCAGGCGGCAAAGAACGCGGTGATTTTTGGCGCGCTCAAAAAAGTCGCAGACGCGCACGGTTTTGAGGTTGTGAATTACGGTATGTACGGCGCGGACGACAAGGCGCAATTAACCTATGTGCAGAACGGCATTTTGGCGGCGACGGTGCTCAACGCACAGGCAGCAGATTATGTTATCACGGGCTGCGGCACGGGAGAAGGCGCAATGCTCGCGCTCAACAGCTTCCCCGGCGTTATCTGCGGGCATGTGGCAACTCCGCTTGACGCGTACACGTTTGCGCAAATCAACGACGGCAATGCGATTTCCATTCCGTTTGCGCTCGGTTTTGGCTGGGGCGGCGACCTCAATTTGCAGTACATTTTCGAGAAACTCTTTTGCGAAAAAAGCGGGCAGGGCTATCCCCGAGAACGAGCCGAGCCTGAACAGCGCAACAAAAAGATTCTTGACGGCGTGCGCGCCATCGCATTCAAGCCGTTTACACAAATCCTCGAAAGCCTTGACCGCGAGCTTGTGCGCGGTGCATTCGCGGGCGAGCATTTTGCCGAATATTTCTTCCGCGACGCAAAAGATGAAGCCATCATCGCGGCGGTAAAAAGCATCTTGGCGTAATGCCGTGTTTTTTGTAAAGCAGCCTTTGGCTGTGTCATTGCCGTACTTGATACGGCAATCTTTTTCAGCACTGACAGCAGACCGTTCGGGAGGGGGAGAATTTCAGATTAAAATAAAAACATTGAAAAAATTACAAAATGCGGTACAATAGAAATTATGGATACAATTCAAAACATAGTAGAATATTATGAAGAGCTTTTTCCGATTACGGAAGAGCAAAGAAGTTTTTTTGATGATTTGATAAAAACATATCCGTTTCCTGCAAAATATTTGCGCATAGGCTGCGGAACGGGGCAATACGAACATCAGCTGGCAAAAACGGGCATCGACGTTACGGGGCTTGAAACCTCGCGCGAATTGCTTGATTCAGCGAATCGGCGTAGGCGCACGCAGTTGATGTCGATACGCTTTTTTCAGATGAATGTGCTTGAAATGACGCGCTTTTTGGGCAAGGGATTTTACCATATTATTTCGTGCCTTGAGAGCCGAATTTTGTTTGTGCACGATTACACGCTTATGCGCAAATTTTTCTACGATTGCCGCCAGCTTCTTTCGGAGGGCGGTTCGCTTGTGATTTCGCTGGTGAATTTCAACAAATTACAGCCTGCGCCGGTCATTCGTTTGCCCCCGCGCTCGAGCATTCGCGCAAAAATGTTCACCGACATTATCACTGCCGATTCTGGCGATGTTTTTATGAATCTCACCGTGGAAAACAGCACGGGAAAACTCCTGCCTGTGCTTGAGCGCGAGCGCATTTATCCGCTCATCAAAGAGGAAATCGAGGATTTTGCCCGCGAGGCAGGTTTTACGCATTTTGCGTTTTTTAGCGATTTTGCCAAGAATCCGTTTACGGACGATAGTCAGAATCTCGTCTGCGTTATCAGCTAAAAAAGTGCGCAGAAAGCAGGACGAACGCGGATTTTGTGCGCGTGGTGTGCAAAACGTTCGCCCTAAAATGCAGAACTGCGCACGGCTGAAACCTTTACAGCGCTCTTTTTTTGAGATATTCTAATTCTTATGAACATAAATGTTGCGATAATCTGTTTATTTATTCCTTTGATTTTGCTTTTTCCGCTTTTTAAGTCTGCAACGCCGAATTTTCATATTCGATATGGGCTTATTGCCGCATTGTCAGGGATTTTCGCATTGGTGCCAATCGTTATTGCTCAATTTTTGACGGGGAAAATCATCAAAGTGCACAATCTTTCAAGTCTGCTTTTTAGCGCGCTCATCGTAAACGGCGTGGTTGAAGAGGGCGCTAAAATGCTGTGTATGGCGATGATTCCGAACAAAAAGCAGGAAGCGCCGGCGTTTTTGGCTTGCGCGGTTATCGCAGGTTTTACGGTCGGTTCGGTTGAGTCGGTGATTTATATGATTCATTCTGGCTCAATGGATTGGCAGATTCCCAGACTTTTGAGCGCGGTGCTGATTCACACGTTTTGCGCGGGATTGGGGGCGCTTTTTGTGCGATTTTGCCGACACAAAAAACCCAAGATTCCAGCCGTGTTTTTCGCGGTCGTGCTGCACGGGCTGTACGATTTTTTTACGGGCATTGGCTTCCCGTTCAAATATTTTGCCATCGTAACAATTTTGTTCGCCGCGCTTGAAGTTCATACGTGGTATGTGCGCCTGTGCCGCCTTGAGCACCCCGAACGCTATCTGGACGATGCGCCCACGTTTTAATTTTTGCTTTGTAGAAAATGTCGCTGAACGCGCGATGAGACTTCTCGAAAAAAAGAGCTGGCTGTTTTTTTAAAAAAAGAGGTTCTCGAGTTTTCGAGAAGGCTTCTTTTTCTTTGCGCGGCGAGCAAAAATTTTCGAGAAGCCTATTTTTCTTCCGCGCAGTCAGCAAATTTTTTCGAGCTGGTCATTTCTGAAAAAAAATGCACTTCTCGAGTTTTCGAGTTCGTTCCGCAGGAAAAAAACAGCGCGCAAAAATTTTCGAGCTGTTTTGTTTTTTCGGTTGCCTTTCTGTCATTCCGAGTGCTTGACGCGATAATGACAGCTGGCATACTTTTCCGTAGCACCAAAAATTATTTTTTGCTGAAAAATGCCGTGATTTTGTTGAAAAATGCGGGCGTTTTGTTGTTGGATTTCTTTTCTGCCACGGCGATTTTTTCCACCGAATACGCGGTGATGTCGCTTGCGTGTCCAACGACGAGAATGCGCGTTTTGGCATTGAGCACAAATGAATCATTGTCGATGAGCTTGAAATCAACCTCGTTATCGCGATACGCCACGGCGTTCAGATGAAATCGGTTTCGGAATGCGCCTTGGGTGATGCCGTCAAACTCGTCTTTCACCTCAATTTCGGCAAGGGCTTCTTCGCTGTTTTGCGAAATGGGCGTAAAATTGAACAGCACCGATGAAATCAAACGCGGGCAAATGCGCTCCGCGGCTTCTTCGTCGGGATAAATCACGTCGGTTGCACCAATCGCGCTCAGGATTTCACCGTGCTCGTGGCTGACGGCAACCGCGAAAATCTTTTTGAACTTTTGGGAACGGCTGTCGTTGAGTTTTTTAAGCTCATTCACGATGAGAATAGAACTTTCGATAGTGCCGCCGATGTCCACAATCGCATAATCGATGTCTTCGGGGAGCAATTTTGCAAGATTTCCGCCGATTGCGTCGGTGATAAGACAGTCGCCGATAATGCTGTAGCTGTCGCGGTATTTTTCCACGAGAGAAGCGTCTTTGTCGATGACGGTAACTTCTACATCTTCATCTTTCATCTGCTTGATAAGGCTTTGTCCAAATGCGCCTAATCCGATAATTACGATTGATACCATTTTTTCCTCCGTTTGTCATTCATTGCGTGTCAGCCGACCAAGATTTCTTCGTGCGGGAACGAGCACGCCAAAAGCCCCGATTTTGCTTTTATGCGAAGTCCCATTGCGATAATTCCCGTGCGCCCGATGTACATCGTCGCAATGATGATGAGTTTTCCCAACACTGTTAAATTGCTTGTTGCGCCGCGCGTTAGACCTGCCGTCGATAATGCCGAAATCACCTCGAAGAGCACATCGCCTGTGGTGAACACGCCGTTAGTGATGTTTGCGCTTTCGGTGCACAGCAGCGCGATGAGTATGACGAATAAAAACAAAAATGCTTTGACCACCACCGACGATGATTTGCTGATGGTGCGCTCGCCGATGTCGTGGCGGAACACGGACAAATCGCCCTCATCGCCGTCGTCGCGGAAAGCATTGCACAAAATCAAATAGAAGGTG
>CALBGU010000228.1 GCA_937893155.1 uncultured Treponema sp.
AATGGGGACAAGTTTGTTTTATGTTTTTCGTAGACTATATAATACAACTTTTCCCCTTGTTGTTTCAGCATACCTTTTGTAACACTACCTGTATAAGATATGTATCGGAGGCGGGGTGTGATATGTTGGTAGTCGAAGTGCAGTTTGCTAAGTCAGTTGGGCAGATAGGAGGATTCTAAATGAATGAGAATGAAGAAAATCTGAAATCTAAAGATGACACAGATGTCGCAAGTGAGAAACAAAAGTGAATGTTTTGAAATCGTATTTTACAGATGAGTTTGAAAGGCAAAAGCGAAAAGAACTCATTGCTCTTATGAATGATTGGAAAAAGGTCATAAGCAAGAAAGATAAAATCGTCTTTCGTGATGACGGAGAGGCTTATGATAGCAAGGATTATTTCAATACTGACGGATTTTTCCCTGGATATTTTTCCGCAAAGAAAAGAGTTTTGTTCATAGGTCGTGAATCTCGGTGTATTTCGGGCGAGGACAGAATTGAGTCTGATTTGAAAAGTTTTAAAGACTTAGAGCCTTCTGCTTCGTCGTATTGGCGGCGGCTTTTGTATATAACGTATGGAATAAAGCATAACGGTAAATACAAGTTTGAAGAGATTCCTAATGCAAATGATATTCTTGCACAAATGCTAGATTCCAATGATTTTGGCTTTGCAATAATGAATATTTCCAAGTATTCGAACGATTGTGATGACGGTGCAAGTGCGGATTATGAACTAATAAACCGATTTCTCGAAGATTCGGAGTTGGACAAGCGCAATTTTGTGCAAGAGGAGATAGAGCTTTTGTCGCCGTCTGTTATTATCACTGCGAACCTTTGGAACGGGGAAATAAAGAAAGAGCTAATAAATGCGGCATTTCCTGAAAAACTGTTTTCGGAAGGAATTGGGCTTCAAAATAATGAGGCTTGTCTATATGATTATCGCCTTGGCAAAAAGACGATAAAGCTTATAGATTTGTTTCATTTTTCTAGCAGAAAGAGCGACGAGGAGTATTTTTATAATCCTGTAATGAAATTACTTTTTTCACGATAGCACAAGAGAAGTACGAAAATGGATATGAGTGATGAAGAGGAAGAAAGAGTTAGAAAAGAGTTCGAGAGAATAAAAAATCAACGGACGGTTAGTGATGAAGACAGAGATACTGTCTTGAACCACGAAGACGATATAAAACAAAAATCGCTAACTGGTGCGTTAAAGAAGTTTTCAGCGGATATTGGCGATTTGCTTGCGATGATAAAGGCGTATTACAAAAAAGAATATACCGAGGTTCCAGTTGCGTCGATTGCGATGATTCTTGCAACTCTTGCCTATGTGTTTAGCCCGATTGACATCATTCCCGATTTTATACCAGTTTTGGGCTTGACAGACGATGCTACGATGGTTGCGGCGTGTTTGGGTGTTGTTCACAATGATGTGGACAAGTTTAGAAAGTGGCGAAAGGCAAAATAGTTTATCAAATGAAAAATATAGCTGACGATATTCCTCTTGGCTCTGTGATTTACACGAAACGACCGCTGTACAAGCATTATGGCGTGTATATTGGTGGCGGGCGAGTGGTTCATTTTGCGGCGAAAAAGGGCTATGAAACTAATGCAAAAGAGGCGTTTATTCAAGAAACTACAATAGAAAACTTCTTGAAAGGCGACGAGCTGTTTGTTGAAAAAGAAGTCAGCGGCTCGTTTTCGGCGGCGGAAGTTGTCGCAAGGGCAAAAGGCGAAGTGGGCAGGCAGAAAGGAGAATACAGTCTGGTCTTTAACAACTGCGAGTATTTTGCGCACTGGTGTAAGTATGGTAAAAAGAAATCTGCTCAAGTGGAAGCGGCGGTCGCAGTGGCTATTGTAAGTACTGCTGCGATAGCGACTGCAGTGATGGCTAGTGGCAAAGAGAAAAAGTAACTGCGTTGTTTTCTGCCTTTGCAAGCAGGCGGCGGCTGTGGTATAATATCGCTATGAACACGCGAAAAATGCCGATTGGCATACAGGATTTTACAAAACTCCGTGAAGACGAATATGTGTATGTGGACAAAACTGCTGTTATTTACCATTTGACTCGGACTTCATCACCGTATTTTTTGAGCCGACCGCGCCGATTCGGCAAAAGCCTTTTAATCACGACGCTCGAAGCCTATTTCAAGGGCAAAAAAGAACTGTTCCGCGGTCTTGCGATAGAAAAACTCGAAACAGAGTGGATTTCGTACCCCGTTTTGAAGTTTTCCCTTGCAGGCGGTGAGTTCACTCAAGTTGACGGATTGAAAAATGCACTTCAATATGCGATTGAAGATTTTGAAAAGAATTATGGATTACCGAGAGAGCAGTTGCCTCTTTCTGAACGTTTCAGAAATGTACTCAAAAATGCTGCGGAAAAAACGGGACGCAAAGTCGTGGTTTTGGTGGACGAATACGACAATCCGCTTTTGAAAAACATCGGCGGAAGCAAAGAGATAGACGAAGCGAACAGGGCTTTGTACAAAGGATTTTTCGCTACGCTCAAAGACTGCGACGGTTATTTGCGCTTTGTGCTGTTCACGGGCGTTACGAAGTTCAGCAAGGTGAGCATTTTCAGCGACCTCAATCAACTGCAAGACATTTCTATGCACCCGCGATATGCCGAAATCTGCGGAATCACGCAGGACGAACTTGAATCGACGTTTTCCCCCGAAATCGACGCGATGGCGCAGACGAACAAAATGACAAGAGATGAGTGCATCGCGAAACTCAAGCGATTTTACGACGGCTATCATTTTACAAAAAACTCGGTGAACATCTATAATCCGTTCAGCTTGATAAATGCGTTCAGCAAACTTGACTTCGGCAAATACTGGTTCGGTACTGGCACGCCGACATTTTTGGTCAAACGGCTTAACGAAATGGGCTTTAATCCGCAGCAATTCTCTGACGGCAGCCTGTACGCAAGCGAGGACGAAATCTCGGACTACCGCCCAGACAATCCCGATGTTGTGCCGCTGCTCTATCAGTCTGGCTATCTCACCCTCAAAAGATACGATGAGGATTTTGACAGTTTTGTTTTAGAATTCCCGAATGAAGAGGTGAAATACGGCTTTATGCAGAGTTTAACGCCTGTATATCTCAATCGTGAAAAGCCGCTTGACGTGCGCAATTTCGGTCGAGACATCAAAACAGGCAACACCGACAGCCTTCGCGACCGCTTTATCTCTCTGTTCGCCGCCTTGCCGTATGCCGCAAAGAAGAGCGACAGCGTGCTTGAGCGGGATTTTCAGAACGTCGTGTATCTCACATTCCTTTTGCTCGGACAATTCGTGAAAGTCGAACAGCACAGCGCAAAAGGGCGCGCCGATTGCATTGTTGAAACCGAAGAATATGTGTACATCTTCGAGTTCAAGCGCGACGGCACGGCGGAGAGTGCACTTTCTCAAATCGAGGAAGCAGGCTACGCAACGCCGTACGCAGCCGACAGCCGAAAACTCGTGAAAATCGGCGCGGTGTTCTCAAGCGAAGAAAAAACGCTCACTGAATGGCTCGTGCGCTAATTTTCCAGCAGCGGTGGATTTTCGCATTGCGGTAATCTTCGGGAATCGTGCGCGCCGTGATGTCCTGTGCCGCAAGCGTCAGAGAAGACGGAGCGATAAGCGCGCCCTCATCGAACGCAATGCGGCGGCTGTTCGTAGAAAAATACAGCGTGCCGCCCGCATTCAACAGCGCAATGCACTTATTCACCAACGCCACCCAATCGCGATTGATGTCCAGCGTGCGGCTCATCTTCTTGCTGTTGCTGAACGTCGGCGGGTCAAGAATGATGAGGTCATAGCGATTTTCCGCCGTCGCCGCCTCCGCCGATTTCTGATTCAAAAAGCCGATAACATCGCTTCTCGTAAACACATATTTTTCGCTGTCGCCGCGCACATCAAAGCCGTTGAGCGAAAAATTGCGCCGCGCCCACTCAAGATATGTGTTCGACATATCCACGCTTTCCACCCTCCGCGCCTTGCCCTCTGCCGCATAAAGTGAAAAACTCCCCGTGTAGCAAAACAGATTCAGCACGCTCTTCTTTGCGCACTCGTCGCGAACTGTTTTTCTCAATGGTCGATGGTCAAAAAACAACCCCGTATCGAGATACTCCGTCAAGTTCACCTCGAACAACTCGCCTTGCTCTAAGACCACTCCCGTGATTTTCGCCGCGTCGATTTTCTCGTACTGCTCGGCTCGCCCGCGCCCGTCCTTCGCGCCCACCAAGTGCTTTCGCGTCTTCGTGATGACATTCGTCCTCGCAATCCCGAAAACTCCAGCCGCCGCGACAGCCATCGCATCAAGCCACTTCGCCTCTTCCGCTTCGTCCTTCTCGTACGGTCGCTCGTACAACGCAATGTGCGCATATCGCCTGCGTTTCACGTCGTCCGCCGCCGCCTTGTCGCCCGAAGCCAACAACTCTGCCTGCCGCGCCAAAAACAAAATCGCCTCTTTCGCGCTCGAAATGTCAGAGGGCAAAAGCTCGTAGAAATCCACGGCGAGCGGCACTTCGGGAATATCGCGGTCGTAGATACGGTAGGCGGTGATATGCTCTTTTTTCGCCCATTTTTTGAGCGATTTATATTGTTTTTGCAATCGATTCTGAAAAATCTCGGCTTGGTACGCCGTTTTGTCTGTGCTCTCCATCGGTCTTTGCTCCTTTTTTATTTCGTGGCTTTGCGGCGCGCGGCGATGAGGGCGTTCACCTTTGCGATTTCGGCACTCGTAAGCGCGTTCAGTTCCGCGTAATCGCCGCCGACGGTCTGCGAAGTGAGCGTGAGGAACGGCAGGATTTTTGAATTGATGATAGACACGATGTCTTTTTTGAGGTCGGTTGCGTTTTTCTTGCCTTTCGCGTCCTTGCTGATTTGAGTGTTGCGCTTGTTTATCGCTTCAAGATTGTCGTTTGCGGCAAAAAGCGCGTCCAACGCCTCCGCCGCGCCTGCTAAAGCCTTTGCGTGCGCCGTCATTTCGGGAGTGGACACATCGCCTTTGAAGCTGTTGATTTTCGCGGTTTCGCTCAGCAGATTAAGGCGCGCGACCCCATAGCCGTACTTGTCGAACGCGGCAAACAGCGGCTGTCCGTGAGAGCGAAGCTCTGCAATCACGCTGTACGAATAGCCCTCGAGCACTTTGCCGACGGTCTTCCACGCCTCATCGCGCACTGCGTCTGCTTTTTCAAGTCCCTCGGTGTTTTTGTCCTGATTCGTTGCGGCACTCGCGTCGTCGGTCGCACTTTTAAGCTCGCCGTAAAATGCCGCCGCGCTCTTGTCGCCGAGTTTTTCGGCAAGCGGTGTGTAAAAATCGAGCAATCGCGCCGCGAGCGTAATCGCCTCCGCATTCAAAATTTTGGTGTCAACTGTTCCTGTAATCATAAACATCTCCTGTGTAAACTTTCTGTATCAAGGGGCTTAAGCCCCTTGTCAAAAAAAGATAGTAGCATAATTCTTGCTTTTATAAAAGGTATTTTGGAAATGAACCGCCGCACGTTTGTTTTTGACCA
>CALBGU010000229.1 GCA_937893155.1 uncultured Treponema sp.
CATGGTTTTTCCCATAGCTCTTGGCACCTTCTTCAAGATAGCCTTCGGAAGCGTTTACGATAAGACCGAGAAGTTCAGCGCCATACCCGTTGCGGTGGTGGAGGAGAACGAGAACCCTGCATTCAGACAGGTGCTTGATGGCATAGAGAGTGCCGATGAGCCTTTTCTGAAGGTCACCTACGCCGACAGCAGCAAGGTCATCGCCGGCGCGAGCACCTATGCCAAGGCGGACTACGTCGTCGCTGACGGCGTCGCCAAGGACGACTATGTGGCGCTCTCCGACAGGATGAGGCGCGACTTGAAGGCGTTCATCGACGCGCACATCGACTGCCCCGCGTGCAAGAGCAAGAACCGCAAGTTTACCGACGTGCGCGAGTTCAACCTGATGTTCAAGACGTACCAAGGGCCGGTCGCTGACGACGCGCACCTCATCTACCTGCGCCCGGAAACGTGCCAGTCCATTTTCGTGGACTTCAAGAACATTGTGCAGTCAAACCGCATGAAAGTGCCGTTCGGCGTCGCGCAGGTCGGAAAGTCGTTCCGCAACGAAATCATCTTCAAGAACTTCATTTTCCGCACCTGCGAGTTCGAGCAGATGGAAATGGAGTATTTCTGCAAGCCAGGAACGGAAGACGAAACGTTCGAGCGATGGAGAAAGGAACGCTGGGGCTTCTATTTGAAGTACGGTATTGCCGAAAAGAACCTCAAGTGGCATCATCACGACAAGTTGGCGCACTACGCAAAAGATGCTTATGACATCACCTACAATTTCCCGATTGGCTTTGAGGAAGTTGAGGGTATCCACAGCCGCACCGACTTCGACCTTTCTCAGCATATGGAGTATTCAAAGAAAGACCTTCAGTACATCGACCAGGACGACGGAAACAAGAAATATGTTCCGTATGTTGTTGAAACGTCCGCTGGCTTGAACCGCAATTTCTTGATGTTCCTCTGCGAAGCATACGAAGAGCAGAACGTCGGCACAGACGGCAAGGACGATTATCGCACTGTGCTGCACTTAGACCCGCGCTTAGCACCGATTACGGTCGCGGTATTGCCGTTGATGAAAAAAGACGGTTTGGCAGAAAAGACGAAAGAGATTCAGCATTTGCTCAAAGAAGATTTCGTTACCGATTACGATACATCTGGTTCTGTGGGCAAGCGTTATCGCCGTCAGGACGAAGTTGGAACACCGTTCTGCGTTACGGTCGATTACGAAACCTTAGGAGAGGGCGACGGCGCACTCAAAGACACGGTTACTATCCGTTACCGCGATTCTATGGAGCAGGAGCGTGTTGCGCTCAAAGACCTCGTGGCAAAAATCCGCGACGGTATCAAGAATTACAAGCCTGTTCTTAAAGCATAGGATTGCAATTATATAAGGTTTCTGGAGTAAGAAAAATGGATTTTGTGGCACTTGGTAAAACAGATTTACTCGTAAGTCATACTGCGTTCGGGGCGATGAGTTTGGGCGAGGTGGCGAGCGATGAGGAAGCAAGTCAGCTCGTGCATAAGGCGTATGAAGGAGGCGTGAACTTCTTTGATACAGCCCACGACACAAAGGTGAGCGAGCAGCGGCTCGGAAACGCTCTCAAGGGTATGAGGCACGATGTGTTTTTGTCAACCAAGTCCACGTCCAAAGGCGCACAGGCTTTAATAGAAGATTTGAGGGAAAGCCTTGAAGCATTGAAGACGGATTATGTCGATGTGTTTCAGCTGGAAAATCCCGAAAAAGACGCTGTTTGCTCTGCCGATAGTGCGCTTTATAAATCGCTCTTGAGTGCAAAAGAAAGCGGCTTAACTCGGCATATCGGCATTGTTACTGAGTCGCTCGAGATAGCTGATATTGCGGTGAACAGCGGGCTGTTTGAAACGGTGCAGCTTTCTTTTAATGTGCTTTCGAGTGATGAGGCGCGCCGTATTGTAAAAACGTGTGAAGAAAAAGAAATCGGGGTCATCGCAATGCAGCCATTGAACGGAGGCATTATTTCAAATATCCCGATTGCGTTCGGTTTTTTGAATCAATTTGACAATGTTGTCCCTGTGTGGGGAGTAAGGAACAGCGAAGAGCTGCAGCAAATCTTATACTTCACTGAGCACCCGCCTGTTATTGATGAAGACTTCAAGAAAGAAGCCGAAAAGCTCAGAATGTTTTTTAACTGAAACTACGTTCAACATACCAGTTTATTTTCTGAATTGCCATAAAAAAATGCACCGCAATGGGTGCATAAAACAAGGTTTCGCCTTTTAGCCGATAACTTTGTAATCTTGGGCTTCGATTGCCGCCTTGATTGCGTCAGTTGCAACATCTTTGCTCATCTTGACAACGACCGTGCCGCTTTCGTAGCTTGCAACGGCTTCAGTTACGCCGTCTAGTGCTTCAACCGCTTTTTTGACGCGCGCTTCGCAATGACCGCACATCATACCTTCGACTTTTAGAGTCTTTTCCATAGAGTTTTCCCCCATTGTATCAGAAAATATATGTTTCAAATCGACTGATTTGCTTTTTATCCGCGTGTCCTTTTTTGCGCTGTGCATATCGAACAGATTCAGCCGCAACGCATTCGATACAACGCAAAAACTAGACAAACTCATCGCCGCCGCGCCGAACATTGGATTGAGCGTCCAGCCGAATGCCGCGATGTACGCACCTGCCGCCAGCGGAATGCCAGCAACGTTGTAGAAAAATGCCCAGAACAGATTTTCTTTGATGTTCTTGAGCGTCTGACGGCTCAAACGAATTGCCGCCGTTACATCGGTCAGGCGACTTTTCATCAGCACGACATCTGCCGCATCTATCGCAATATCCGTGCCTGCCCCAATAGCAATGCCCACATCAGCTCTCGTCAGCGCAACCGCATCGTTTATGCCGTCACCCACCATCGCAACACACGCGCCTTGCGCTTTGAGCGAGCGGATAATGCTTTCCTTGCCGTCTGGTTTCACGCCCGAAATCACCTCGTCCACGCCGCATTCTCGGGCGATTGCGCGGGCGGTGCGTTCGTTGTCTCCCGTGAGCATTACGGTGTGAATCCCCATATTTTTGAGTTCACCAATCGCTTTCGCGCTTTCTTCTTTTACCACGTCTGTCACGGCAATAATGCCCGCAAGTTCACCGTCCACCGCAAAAAACAGCGGCGTTTTGCCCTCCAGCGAAAGCGCGTGTGCTTTGTCGGTAATGGTTTTGTCTAGGCTGCCCAATCGGGAGCACAAAAAAGACTCGCTTCCGCCGATGAGCGTTTTGCCCTCCAGCACTGCTTCAAGCCCATTGCCCGCAAATGTCTTAAAATCTGACGTTTCCGCTATTGACAGCGCTATTTCAGATGCCTTTTTCATAATTGCCTTTGCAAGCGGGTGCTCGCTTTTGGCTTCGAGATTTGCCGCCATTTGCAAAAGATACGTATCGCCGCTTTTGAGCGAAATCACGTCGGTTACCACAGGTTCGCCTTTGGTAATCGTGCCTGTTTTGTCTAATGCCACAACCGTGATTTTTCCTGTCTGCTCCATAGCTGCGGACGTTTTGAACAAAATACCGTTTTTTGCCGCCTTGCCGTTTCCCACCATAATCGCGACAGGAGTCGCCAAGCCGAGTGCGCACGGGCAACTAATCACCAATACCGAAATCCCGCGAGCAAGCGCAAAGCCAAAATCCCCGCTCACCAAAAGCCAGATAATCGTCGTTACCGCAGCAATCGCAATCACGATAGGCACAAACACCCCCGACACCGTGTCAGCAATTTTTGCAATCGGAGCTTTGGTCGCCGCCGCGTCGCTCACCATCTGGATAATTTTTGAAAGCGTCGTGTCTTCGCCGACGTGTGTCGCACGGCACTTCAAAAAACCGCTCGTATTCACCGTCGCCGACGTTACGCCGTCCCCCTGCGCCTTGTCCACGGGAATGCTCTCGCCCGTGATAGACGATTCGTCAACTGCGCTTTCGCCCTCGAGAATCACGCCGTCAACTGCAATTTTTTCGCCCGGACGCACCACAAACGTATCTCCGATGACAACTTCATCGACTGGAATCGTTTGCTCTGCGCCATTTCGGATAACCGTTGCCGTTTCTGGAGCAAGATTCATCAGGCTCTTGAGCGCATCGGTCGTCCGTCCTTTAGAAATGGATTCCAACAGTTTCCCGACCGTGATGAGCGTTACAATCATCGCCGCGCTCTCAAAATAAAAATCGTGCATATAGCGCATAACGGCATCTTCACTGCCCGAAACGACTGCGCCCGTCATCGCAAAAAGTGCCCAAGTGCTGTATATAAACGCAGACGCAGAGCCAAGCGCAACCAGCGTATCCATATTCGGTGCACGGTGCAGAAGCGCTGTAAATCCGCTCACGAAGAATTTTTGGTTGATGACCATAACGATTGCCGCCAAAAGCAACTGAAAAAGCCCCATCGCCACGTGATTGCCGTCAAAAAATGCGGGCAATTTCCAGCCCCACATTATATGCCCCATCGAAAAATACATCAGCACCAGCAAAAACGCAGCAGACGAAATGAGACGCTTTTTCAAAACAGGCGTTTCGCTCAAAAACACTCCATCTGCGCTCGACTTTTTTGCGGCGGTACTGTCTTTCGCCGTTTTTTCAGCCGCACCGTACCCCGCCTCTGTTACCGCTTTAATAATCGCCGAAGCATCAACCTCGCCATCAACACCCATTGAGTTCGTCAACAGACTGACAGAGCACGATTTCACGCCCGCAACTTTTGAAACCGCCTTTTCAACCCGCGCCGAACACGCCGCACACGTCATTCCGGTAACCGAATATTGCTTCAATGCCACTTATTTCACCTCTACGACCGTATACCCTGCATTCGCCACCGCATTTTTTAGCTCTTCATCGCTTACTTCGCGGCAGTATTCCACCACAGCAATCTTTTTCTTCAAATTGACTTTCGCAGCCACCCCATCGAGCTTGTTCAGCGAGTTCTGAATATGATTTTGGCAATTCACGCACTTCATTCCATCGATAACAAGGGTCTTCTCTCCAATTTTTGCACCTTCGAGCGTTTTTTCGTCCGCGATAGTTTCTCCGCCGCCACCGCAGCAGCCTCCCGAACCGCCGAAGTGCTTCTTCGCCGAAAATGCCGCACCGACAGCAATCGCCGCAATCGCTATAATTATAACAACGTTAATCATTGCGCCCCCTATTTCAACATTCGCTGAATAGTATCCAAAAGCTCATCAACCGTTTCGGTTTTTCCCGCCTTTAAGTCGTCCGCAACACACGTCTTAATATGTTCGCTCAAAAGTTCCCGACAAAACGCATTGAGAGCCGCATTCGCCGCAGAAGCCTGAATCAAAATATTCGGGCAATACGCATTGCGCTCAAGCATTCCTCGAAGTCCTCGAACCTGCCCTTCTATGCGGTTCAAGCGATGAATCAGGGATTTTTTTAAATCCTCCGTCCTTATTTTCGTTTTTCCGCAACATGACATTTCTTCACCTTGGATTTCTTCGTCTTCTTTACTCATAAAAATACCCCGCATAAAAAATGTTAGATATACTATATACACGCAACGGGTATTATGTCAATAAAATAAACCAATAAAAACGGCAATTTGAAAAAAATAAACGGCTCTCGCGAAAAACACGAAAGCCGTTTATTGTGCATTATTCAAGGAGATTCAAAAACCTAACTCGAAATGGCAGCCCCGAAAATGCAAAGTTTTTTGAACAACTCAGTCGCGCATACAAAATCCAATAAAAATTCCAACGCGAAACATATTTCCAAAAGAGTGCACCCCGTTTTCTTTTCCCTCGCCTTTTACATTTATCTTCGTATAACAAAGCGGGTTATAAAAGAAATTCGCTCAAAACGAAAAATCGCCAGAAAGCACCATTGTTGCTTGAGTGCAAGGTCCCGCAAATGCCTGAAATACCGTTACGTCTTTTGCCTCGTTTTCCTCGCCGTCCGTCCTGTAGCCGCCAAAATCAATGCCCGCAGCAATTCCAGCAGAAAGAAAAAGCATCTTTTCGTTTTTTAACTTAACTAAAAACACAGGAGAAAAATGTGTTGAAAGACAAAGCGTTGATACGTGTTCATCATTATCGTCGTTCACTCCAAAGTTAAAGAAAACACCTGTTTGAAAGCCTACGTTCTTTTCATTGCCGTAGCAATTTTCGCCAAAATTATTTAATCAAGAAACCCACCCAGCGTGAGCGGCATAGAATAATCATACATTTTTTCTTCTTCTTGTACATCGAATGCAAGGGAAAATCCGCCAAGAGCATAGTTGCTTTCTGCAAAAATTGGTGCAATCGCAAAAAGCAAGAAAAACAAAGCAAATTTTTTCCTTTTATGAAAATCATTTTTATAAAATGAATCAATATTAGAAAATTTTGGATTTTCATTATTTGCTT
>CALBGU010000230.1 GCA_937893155.1 uncultured Treponema sp.
ATAATCATCGCTTGACGGGAAATTCAATACACATCGCGCGCTTTCGCTTTCGCTTTTGAATAAAATATTCAATGTATTATCCCCGTGTGCAAAGCCGCAAATAGTAATCTTCTTTGCTCTTCGCTCTTCGAAGTTCATCGCAGAAAAATCAAGAGAAACATTATTGCCGATGTTTTCCACTGCTGAAGGAGTCTTCACAAAGCTATCGCCCGTAATTGCCGCAGAATCAAGCGCAGAAAGAAGCGAGAACGCTTTTAGAGAACGCTCGAAAGAGAAGCCCTGAAAATAAAGCCGCTTATGAAAGACGAATGTCAGACTTTGCAAACCGAAAAGACGGCGCGAAAGTTTGAATGTTCGCGGTGTATAGGTATTGTATATAGACGGCGCAGAATACTCGCATTTTGCAAGCAATTTTTTCTCTTTGCCCTCTTCTATTTTTCCCTCGTAAATCTCAAACGTCAGCTCTGTATCAAACGAAAAAAGCGGAACAGTAACCGTATCGCTGCCGTCCGTGCCGAAATCAAGACGGTCGAAATAGTAATAATCGCCCTCTTCTTTTGTAACAGCCCCGCCCTCAAAGCACAACTTGAGCGGCTTGGGACATTCCTTGCATTTACAGGCTTGCACAAGGTCATACGGGTTCAATGCGGTTTTTCCAAAGCCCGACACGCTGCCTTCAAGCTCGCTTATCACTTCAACAAACTCTCCGCCATTATTCGCCGTGCAAGTAAGGCGGAACTCTCCATCGCTGACAGCTGTTATAACGGCTTTTTCGCCTCTCGCCGTCTTTGTCGCCTCTATGTGAACGCAGTCGCTTTCCACGCCCTCAATCATCATCGCTTTCCAATCAATAGCCTTTTCTCTTGCGTCTTCAGGATAGATAACGGCTTCAACTTCAATCGTCTGCTTTTCCTTTGTGAACACAAGCGGAGTAGGGGCTAAAAGCTCTATCTTTCGTATATTTTTGCTCACTCCGTTTTCTTTGACCAGCGTCGCCTTTATTACAGGATTGCCACGAACTACTGCCAACAGCCGATTAGAGAACAATCTCCGCTTTGCATAATGCGGCGTTGCGCTCTTGTATTGCTCAAAATCCGTGCTGTCGCCGTTGTCTAGCCCTAAAATCTCAGTGCCCTCTTCACAGGTGATTTCAATTTCATCGCGTGCATTTTCCACTTCATATCCGTCTTTATCGAGTGCGCATATATCGATGAAATATACTCTCTCTGCTTCTTCAAGTTTCTCATTTTGCGCCTTGTCTTCTGCAATCTCTTCCACGCTCACACAAAGCGTTTCACTATCGCCAAAAGAATGTTTTTTATCTCTCGCTAAAACAGTTCCCGTTTCGTCTTTTGCAACAACTTCAATACAGCCTTTATGATACGGGATTTTCTCCCATACAGCCGTGATATTGCTTTCTTTCTCGCCCACCGAAACGCCATTCACAAACAATTCTACACGAGCGCAATTCGTGTATGCTCTTATATCGATTAACTGCCCTTCGTTATAATCCCAATACGGCAATACATGCACAAACGGCTCTTTTTTCGCTGATACCCAAGAGGCTTTATACGCAAAGAATGAATCCTTTTCAAAGCCTGCTGTGTCGATTTGTCCAAAATACGAATTCTTTGTTTTGTAAGGAGTTGGCTCTCCGATATAATCAAAGCCAGACCACAAGAATTGTCCTGCGGTGTACGGCGTAAGAGAATCTTGCAGTGCGACCGTTACGCTGTCTTTTGCGCCCCAAGAAGCTGAGCAGTTTCCAAGCGAAGAACATTGACCGTCAGGATACGTCAAAAGGCGATTTGAAAGCGGAAAATGATAGACACCACGGCTTTGTATACAGCTCGCCGTTTCGCTTCCGTAAATCACCCAGTTTTTATACTTTTCGTGATGTTCATCGTACAGGCGTTCTAGGTAGTTATAGCCGACCAAGTCAATTTCTTTCGCACACTCCTGCGCACCGTCAGAGAACATATAATTTGAAGCAATCGTGATAAAAGCATTCTTTCTTTCGTCGTTCTTTCTCACAATCTCGCTCAATCGTTTTGTAACGCGAAGCCCGCTTTCTTGATTGGTGTCATAAATCTCGTTTCCGATACTCCACATAATCACGCAAGGGTGGTTTCTATCTCGTTTTACCCACGCACTGCAATCCTTTTCGCACCAATCTGCAAAGAAGTTGCCATAATCATACGTCGTCTTCGGCTTTTCCCACATATCAAAACATTCATCGATAATTAAAAGCCCCTCTCTATCTGCCAAATCAAGCAAATACGGCACAGGCGGATTGTGAGAAGAACGAATTGCATTCACCCCCATCGACTTGAGCTTTTTGAATTTGCGGCGCAATGCAGTTTTGTTGAATGCAGAACCAAGACAGCCAAAATCGTGATGTTCGCACACGCCGTGCAAAACAACCTTTCTGCCGTTCAAAAAGAACCCCTCATCAGAAGAGGCAAAAATAGACCTAAAACCGATGTTTTGTTCGACTTTATCGAATAAAACTGCACTTTTGTCGTCAAAAAGAGCCGTCTTTAACGTGTATACTGTCGGGCTTTCGATGTCCCACACCTTTACATTCTGCGCTGTTGCCTTAAAGATATGTCGTTTCGTTTCGCCGTCAGTCTCAAATGTTTCAGACACGTTAGACAAAGTAAGCGGCGCATCGTCTAAGAAAATCTCGTGCTTCACCGAGCTTTTTTCTGCATCTGTGTCGATATGCGTCTTTATACAAATATTCCACGCCTCGCCGTCTTTTTCCGCAGAAAAATACACGCCGTCGCTTGCAATGCGCTGCTTTGCTGTTTCAATAAGATACACATCGCGGAAAATCCCTGCGCCTGAATACCAGCGAGTATTCGGACTTTGATACACGCAAATCACTTCGGCTCTGTTCTTGCCTTCCGACAAAAACGCACTTATCTCGGCTTCTACGGTTGAATATCCATATTTCCATTCAATCGCCTCACAATTCGCACACCATAATATATTCTTCGGCATTCTCATCGACCGTCTTGAATCCGACATTCTTATACATCTTTACAGATCGGAAGAGCACA
>CALBGU010000231.1 GCA_937893155.1 uncultured Treponema sp.
CGCGTGCCTGTAATTCATTTTTGTTCCTTTTTTTCTTCCCTGCTTATTTATTCAATCATCAGTTTTATATTCTCAATGACGGTGGATAATTCCTTTTCACTTGCCTTTTCTATGAAATTACAATTTCGTTTCGTCCAATCAAGACTTTTCACTTGGTCGCTCAAAATGCAGCCGTTTATTGAATGATGTTCAAGCACGATTTCAAACGGATAACCTTTTATATGGCTTGTAATTGGACAAAACAACGCAAGCCCGATTCTCTGATTGTATTTTTTCTGAGAAATACAAAGAGCAGGACGACGACCTTTTTGCTCGTGCCCTGCCTGCGGGTCAAAATCAAGCCATACTAAATCACCCCTTTCTGGAACATAATTTACCATTCTTCTTTCCCCATTGCATTTCCTGTTGCAATTTCCGAATGAATGTTCTCATCGCTCACAAGCGCGAGCATATCATCGAGTGATTTTTTTTGCGGAAGAATCGTTATTTTTCCTTTTTCCGCAATTACTTCGAGTTTGCTTCCTCTTCCTACATTGTTGTCTTTTGCCCACACCGCAGGAATGCAAAAGCCGAGACTGTTACCCCATTTCTGAACGACTGCCTGCATAACGTACCTCCATAAACAGTATATACGATGACACTTCTCTTGTGTCAAGAATTCATACAATCACGGGCTATCATTTTTGTTCCTTTGTGTGCTTGCGGATTAAAAGATAGAGGTCGATGAGCTGTGCGCGCAGGTCGTGCAAAGCTACGAGAATATCGCCTTTACTCTGATAATGAGTGCTTTCGGCGAGGAGCTGCTTCTTTGCGCCCTCCAGCGTGAAGCGTTTGGTGTAAATGAGATATTTCAAGCGCAGCACGATTTCCATATCACGCTGGCTATACACGCGATGACCGCCGATGTCGCGCTTGGGAAGCAGAATTGGTATCACCGATTCCCAATAGCGCAGCACCGTCTGTTTCACGCCCGTCAGCTCCTCCATTTCGCCGATTGAGAATTGCGCCATTAGCGTTTTCCTGCGTCGCGCACTCTATCTTCCCATTTCTGTCGGCTTGCCTTCATTTCGAGCATCACGGGGATTTTGTCAAAGCCCAAATCTTCGCGGATTCTGTTCTTGAGATACGTTACATAGCTTTCAGGCACGCTGTCGGGGCGCGTCGCAAAGATGAGAAAACTCACAGGATTTGTGCTGTTTTGCGTCATATAGCGGATTTTGAAGTGAATTGCCTTGCTCGCTGGCGGCGGATACTTAAAGAGCCAATCTTTGAGCGCGGTATTCAAACTCGCCGTGTCGATTTTGCGATTAAGCTGCTCATACACCTCAATCGCCGTGTCCAAAAGCTGCTTTATGCCCTTGCCCTCAAGCGCGCTAATCTCGATAATCGGCGCATAGCTCATCTGACCGAACATAATGCGGATATTCTCTTCGGCTTTTTTCGCAAACTTGCGGTCTTCGGCAATCTGCTCTTTCATCTTGTCCCATTTGTTCAAAACAAAGATGATGCCGCGTCCGCGCTCATACGCGAGCTGAACGATTTTCTTATCCTGCTCGGTCAAGCCCTCCTGTGCGTCAATCATCAAGAACACCAAATCCGTCTGGTCAAGGCTCTTTATCGCGCGGTTTACGCTGTAATATTCCACATCTTCCTTGACTTTGGCGCGCCGTCGAATGCCTGCGGTGTCGAGAATCTGGAAATCGCGATTGCCGTAATGGAATGTGCCCTCAACCACATCGCGCGTCGTGCCTGCGTAATCGCTGACAATCGATGTTTCGGTGTGCGTGAGGCGGTTGGAAAGCGTGGATTTGCCCGTGTTCGGCTTCCCGATGAGCGAAATGCGGATTGCTTTGTCCTCTGCGCCCTCGGTTACGCGCGAGAAATCAAGGCGGCTGACGATTTCGGTGCAAAGCTCGCTAATGCGGTCGCCGTGCGTCGCAGAAATGCGGAACATCGTGTTGAACCCGAATTGCATAAAGTTCCACGCATCGTTTTCGTT
>CALBGU010000232.1 GCA_937893155.1 uncultured Treponema sp.
GTTTTCCACGATTAACCGCGTTCGGTTTCCCAAAAACAGCGCAGATTTTATGCTTCCGCCACAATCCGAGCCTTCTGCTGTCGAAAGCGAAAGCCATTCGGGGCGCACCATAATGGTGTTGCCGTTTTTGTCTTGCAAAAAATTTGCTCGTCCCACAAAATCCGCCGTGAACGCGCTGGTTGGTCGAAAATAGATGTCGTGCGGGCTTCCGAGTTGCAAAAGTTCGCCGTTTTGAATGACGGCGATGCGGTCGGAAAGCGAAAGCGCTTCGTCTTGGTCGTGCGTAACGTAAATCGTGGTGATTTTTAATTGCTGTTGGATTTCTTTGAGTTCTTCACGCACTCGTTCGCGAAGTTTTGTGTCGAGGCTGGAAAGCGGCTCGTCCATCAAGAGCACTTTCGGCTTGAGCACGAGTGAACGCGCCAATGCAGAGCGCTGTTGTTGTCCGCCCGAGAGTTCTGACGGTCGGCTGTCAAGCAGAGATTCGATGTTGAGTGATTTTGCGATTTCAAAAACGGCTTCGTTTTCAGCATCTCGCGAAAGCCGCGGGCGCGAAAATCCCATGGCGTATCGAATATTTTCAGCGATGGTGAGATGCGGAAAAAGGGCGTAATCCTGAAAAACCATACCGACTTTTCGCTTATTTGGTTCAATGCCCCGCTGATTTTTGCCGTCAATGTAAATTGTCCCTTCGGTTGGCTCTAAAAATCCGGCAATGAGACGCAAAAGCGTTGTTTTTCCGCAGCCGGACGGACCTAACAGCGTGGTAAAACTGTTTTTTGGGACTTCCAGTGAAAAATTTTTTACGGTTGACTCTGTTTTTCCGCCGTAAATGAATGAAATTCCGTCAATTTTTACCATTATATCTGATTTTTCTTGCGATGTATCCACCATTTTCTCCTTTTTTTCAAAAAACGTGCCGCTATTTTTCCCATTCCCAGAATTGCGAATGTGATTATCGTTAAAAGAAGCGCGAGAGCGGCGGCATCTCCCCAAAATCCCTGTTCGGCAAGATTTAGGATTTTGATTGCCGTGAGCGGCGTGTTGAACGAAACGAGAAAAATCACAGCGCTCATAGTGCCGACTCCGCGCACAAAATCGTAAATGAATGCGTCGAAAAGCGCGCTGTGCGATAACGGCAGAATTATGCTCGAAAGCACTTGCAAGCGATTTGCGCCGAGCGAACGGGCGGCATCGTCAAGCGATGTTTTTATGTGCGCAAACGACGAGGATAAAATTCGGTATGAAAACGGCAAAAATCCCACCGCGATTGCAATGACGATGAGGACATTTGAGCGGTGAAAATTGAGTTTGGACGCACAAAGCGAAAATGCAAGACCAAAAAGCGTGCCCGGCACTGCCGCAGGGATTTGCGCGGCGGTATCGATGAGCTTTTTGAGCGGGCATTTTGTGCGGAAAACCATATATGCGGCACTTGCGGCAAGGAGCGTGCTTATTGTTGCGCCCAAAAGGGCAAATGCAATGCTGTTTTTCAGTTCCAGCGTGTATTTTGTCAGATTGCTGACGTGATTCAAAGTGAACGCTGTGTTCACGCCCCATACTTTCTGAAAACTTCCCGCGATGATTGCGGCGAATTGCGCGAGCACACAAAGCGACACAAGCGCACAAAAGAGCGTGAGAAAAACCCGAGACGAAAGCGAGCGTTTTTTGCCCGTTGCCGAAAACCCCCGCGAACCGATTGCGCCTAATCGCGCCATATTTTTGCGGGTGATTTTGTTTTGCAAAAAAAACAAAATTGCGGACGGAACAACAAGAAAAATCCCCAAAACTGCGCTCGTGCCCGCTTTTACCCAGCCCGTGAGCTGCGTGTAAATCTCGACGGCGAGAACGCGGTAACGCCCTGCCACAATCATCGGATTGCCGAAATCGCTCATCACGGAAACCGCGATGAACAAAAACGAGGCGACAATTCCGGGAAACGAGAGCGGCAACGTTATCGTTCTGAAAATCTTTGAGCCAGACGCGCCCATTCCGTATGCGGCAAGTTCGAGTGAATGATTTATGTTTTTGAGATTTTCGCTACAAATCATATATGCGAGCGGAAAAAAGCACAGCGATTGCGCAATCAAAAGCCCGCGGAAGCCGTAAAGCGTAACGTCGAGCCCAAGGAGCGTGTTGGTGATAAATCCTTTTCGCCCCAGCAAAAGAATAAACGAAAGCCCGCCCACGAACGGCGGTGTAACTAAGTGGAGGAGGGGAATGGCTCTGAAAAAGCGCTTCATCGGGATTTCGCCGTACACGATTGCGTAGGCATACACATAGCCGATTGCGACAGAAAGCGCGGTGGACGACACGCACGAAACGAATGTGTTTTTAACGGCGCCTTTCCATACCGCTGACGACAACACTGCGCGAAAGTCGGTTGCTTTTGGTGTCAACGCAACGCAGACGAGCGGAAAAAGGACGCACAACGAAAGCGCGACAATCAAAATGAGCCACGCAATCGTGAGAGATTTGCTTCCTTCTATTTGTAAGGCGCGAATTTTCTGCGTTATTTTACTTCCTGCGACCATTTTTCAAGAACCGTGTCTTTTTGTTCTGCCGCCAAAACCACATCGTAATCAATTAAGTCCAAATCGTCCACATTGACCGCGCCTTCGCCTTGTTTTGCCTCTGGATTTACCGGAGTTGCAAAATTGATTGATGCCATCAATTCTTGTGCTTCGCTTGAAAGCACAAAATCCACGAACTTTTTTGCGGCTTCCAGATTTTTTGAGTTCTTCATAATTGACACGCAATCCACATCTCCCACGCTCTGCGGCGGTGCAACGGTTTTTACATCGAAGCCTTCTGCGCGGTATTTTGCCAAGGCGTGAATGTACGAAATGCCGAGCGCGTATTCGCCTGTGCCGATGAGCTTTGCAGGAGCGCTTCCTGAATCAGGAAATTGCCCCACCAGCGGCGCAAGACGCAAAAGATAATCCCAGCCTGCATCCTCTCCTAAGCGCTGAAGCTGATTCTGCACAAAAAGATATGCGGTAGAAGATGCCACAGGGTTTGTCATAACGATTTCGCCTTTGTACGCAGGATTGAGCAAATCTTCCCACGTTTTTGGCTCTGGAATGTCGGCAAATTTTTCGCGATACCGTCCCTCATTTATGCCGATTCCGAGCGTAAGAACACAAAATCCTGTCCAAGCGCCGTCTGAGGCGACTGCATACGGCGGCAGATTTTTTGCAAGCGGCGATGAATACGGCTCAAGAGCACCTTCGTTGTCCGCCTGAATGTGATAACTTGATGCGCCGCCCAAAAGAATGTCTGCCTGCGGATTGTTTTTTTCAACAATGACGCGATTCACCAATTCGCCTGTCGATGCGCGCAAAAATGCCGCTGGAATACCTGTGCGCTTGGTAAAAAGGTCGGTGAGCGCGAGCGTTTCTTCTTCGTGTATAATAGAATATATTTTTAATTCAGGCGTGTATGAAGTCTTTTCCTCGGTTTTTTTACAACTTGACATCAAAAGAGCAAGTGCCGCAACTGGAATCAAAACCAATTTTTTCATTTTATAGTTCCTCTCAAAATCGTGAAATCAATTTTCAAAATGTATGATATAAAAAATAATTTTGTTGGTATATATCCAGATTAAAAAAAATGCGCAAAGTCAGAAAGAAGCCGTTTTGTGCGCTTTTTGCTGTATGTTAGGCGAGAAAATCACCCGTTTTTTCAGAGCGAAAAAGTGTCACTTTTAAACGATCGTTTAAAAATTACACTTATAATCAGCCATTTTACTTGAAATGTCAAGCCTAAAAAGTGTCAGAAATAAACGATGGATTAAAGTTGACACTTTTTGGGAGTTGATTTTGAAGCGGTTTGCGATTTTATGCGGCAGTGCGTCTACAGATTTTCAGCAGAAAAAGATTTCGCTGATGCACGAAAAGCTCATTGCAGAAGGCTGGGCAGAAAAAGAAATCACGGTGTTTGTGAACGGGGCTTCGGAGTTGCTTCTTGAATATTCTCTGAATAATTGCATAGCGCAAAAGGCAGAAAAAATCTTTTTGTACTTTTGTATGAAAAGCGAAGCGGACAACAAGCAAGATTCGTTTTTTCTTGGCACAGAAGAGATTAGAAAAGACGTTATTGCGCAGTATGACACTCTTTTTGCGAGAAATAATATAGAAAAAAGAATTGTCTATGACTATTGCTCTGAGTTTGAGTGTGCAGAATGAATTTTTATTGCATATCTGTTCTGACGGGCTTTGAAGAGCGCTATAAAGACAAAATTCAAAAGAAACTCAACGCACTCGATTCAAAGATACAAGGCAAAATCCATTTTTTGAAAAAGCAAATGCGCCTAAAGCACGGTAAAGAGTATTTTGAGGCTTTTTTCCCCGGATATGTGTTTTTGGAAACGAATGAAACGAAAGAGAGTGTGTTACGGGAAACCGCAAAGGAAAAGGAGTTTTTGCGCTTTTTGCCGTCGAATACCGATATTATGCCTCTCGGCGAGCGGGACAAAAATATTGTTTCGACGATATTGAGTTTTGGCTCTACGATAGGGATTTTGCCCGCCATGTTTGACGAGGGCGACAAAATTGTGATTTTAAGCGGCTTGTTTAAGGGGCTTTCTGGGCGAGTGGTCGCGGTGAACAGGCGAAACAAGCGCGTAAATATCGAGCTAGACTTTATGGGAAATGCAAAAGTGGTCGGCTTAACCTATGAAGAGATAAAAAAACAATAAATATTCATTTTATGAACACCTTGACAAAAGTTATGTTATGCACTAATATAAAAGCATTAAAGGCAACCATTGTTGGCACGGAGCTTGGTTCAAGCACGTATACCGAATGGCGAACAAACTTTTTTCTAAAGAGCACGGGGAAATTATAAGCAAAATTGGTGTTCTTCTGGGGAAAAGGTGTCTTTACATTTTCTTATCATTTCTTTTTTTTTCTAATCAACAAAGCAAATCGCATTTTTTTTCTGACAACATTATGAATTATCATCTCATCGACATGCAGGTGCATGGCGACCGCAGGGGAAAGCTCATTTCTCTTGAAGGTCTAAAAAATGTGCCTTTTGAAATCAAGCGTATTTATTATATGTTTGATACCCTACCGAATGAAGCCCGGGGCTTTCATGCTCATAAGGAACTGGAGCAGATTATCATCGCCATGGACGGAGCCTGCCGTTTCATTCTTGATGACGGAGAAAAGCGTGAGCAGGTGCTTTTGAACCGTCCTGATGTAGGTTTGTACATCGGAAAGAATATGTGGCGCGAGATGCACGATTTTTCTTATGGGTGTAAGTTAGTGGTTCTGGCGAGTGAATACTATGATGAGAAAGAGTATATAAGAAATTACGATGAATTTTTAAAATCATTGAAAAATAACGGGGGGGGGTACAACTGTAAAGTAGTTTTTGCTTCACCTTCTCTCGAATGCTTTGCGGCATAGGGAGGTGGGTGAATGGAACTTTGCAGACTGTTAAATTTTACAGAAAAAGGTGACGAGCGTGGTAAGCTCGTCATTGTGGAAGGTAATCAAGATGTGCCGTTTGAGATAAAAAGGCTGTTCTATATTTACGGTTCAGACCATGATGTTGTTCGTGGAAAACATGCTAATCGTGAATCTGAATTTGTGCTTATAAATGTAAGTGGCACATCTAAAGTTATGGTTACTGACGGTAAGAATAAGCAGATTGTTGAGCTTACAAAACCCAGGCAAGGGGTATATCTTCCTAAGATGGTCTGGAAGGAAATGTATGATTTTTCTCCAGATTCTGTTTTGCTTGTGCTAGCTTCAACTCATTATGACGGAAATGAATATATAAGAGATTATAATGAGTTTTGTAAACTGGAGCTGTCGTGATTTCTTCTTTTCCTGCACTCAGATTTTTTAACGCGCTTCTGATTTTTGCCCATCATAAAAATTCGTTTGATAATCCATATTTGACGGCTCTTGGTTCCTGTGCTGTTTCTTTCTTTTTTATGCTGAGCGGCTTTTCAATGGGCTTGGGCTATTATAATAAAGTCCTTGAACAAGGATTCTCATGGAAACGCTACATATCTAAAAGGTTTTTTAGGCTTTATCCACTGCATTTGCTTTGCCTTTGCGGGTGGATTATCCTGAATTACAAAATATTTATCGGGGGGGGGTACAACAGTATAGCACTTTTGAGTAATTTACTTTTGTTGCAAAGTTGGATACCAAAACAAGGATTTTATTTTTCTGGGAATGCATTGAGCTGGTGCCTGTGTGACTTGATGTTTTTTTATGCGGCCTTTCCGTTTGCCGTGAGGTTTATACAAGGTCAAAAATGGGAAATTGCATTTTCATCTGTAGTATTTCTTGTTTACTTTGTTATTTTGCCTTTCATTCATGGAGAATTTATTCATGCTCTTGTGTATATAAATCCTCTTTTCAGGTTTGTTGATTTTTATATTGGGATTTTACTGTATAGATTATATACAAAATTGAAAGAAAGTAATTCAGATGTGATAAATATTTCTGATGTAAAGGTTGTGGTTGCTCAGTGCTTTTCTATTGTTGTTACTGTCTTTGCAATTTATATTTACCCAAAAGCACTAGAATCAGTGAGATATCAGAGTTTATATTGGCTTCCAAGTGCGTTAGTTTTGCTCTCTTTCTCTCTTTTTGATAGAAAAGGAATTTCAAGAATTTTTGATAATAAGTTTTTTGAATATTTAGGGAAAATTAGTTTTACATTTTATATGCTGCACATGCTGGGAATCAGTGCCACAAACTTTGTTTTTAGTAAGTGCGGAATTGAAATGAATCTTGTAATAAAGGCTTTAATACAGTTTATATTTGTGCTTCTTGGAAGCATGATTGTCAACAGATTTTTTGAAAAACCTGTCTATAAGAAATTAAAGAATTTGCATAATAATGGTATTTAATTATTTTATTAATTGATGTATACTAAAGATATGAATAAGATAATGATTTCGCCGTCAAAAAATTCAAGAATTTCTCATTTTGCTGTTCTAATGAAACCTAGTGTATTGGTTAAAATAAAACCTTTTCACATTTCAAAATCTCTTCAAAAGAAATTGAATATCA
This sequence comes from uncultured Treponema sp., assembly GCA_937893155.1. Taxonomy (GTDB): domain Bacteria; phylum Spirochaetota; class Spirochaetia; order Treponematales; family Treponemataceae; genus Treponema_D. Next base: position 7,041 of record CALBGU010000232.1, read on the forward strand.
TCTATGGCAAAGAAAAATAAACAGAATCATTATCCTTATTCAACATTTGTACATGATGATGATGATTTAAAAGGTATTATTGCATATAGTATTTACAAACGCTCAAAAATCGAATATCGAAAGCGACTTGATGAAGAAAATCTGTCAGATTCTGAATATTCTACGAAACTTGAAGAATGGAAACAATCAAAATTGCTTCCAACTCAGGTAGAACAGATAAATGAAGCCGCTGAACAATATTTGGACGAATATGTTGAACATTATAGAGATTCAAATTTTCCTTGGCGAGATAGTATAGTTTCGAGCATAATTGCGACTGCAATTGTAACATTGCTTACTATTGCTCTATCAATTGGAATCGCTTGTTACAATAAATTTAATCCAATTGAATTGTTAAAAGAAGCTGCAAATAAAACCACAACGGAATTGACAAAATAAACAAATGATACATTCTCTTTCTGATTGTAAGGCTGTAGTGCCTCAAACTACAAATATTTGGCAGTTTTGCGTGATTTTTCCAGAGGCGAAAATCGGTGATAACTGCAATATTTGTGCAAATGTGCTGATTGAAAACGATGTTACTGTGGGAAACAATGTTACTGTGAAAAGCGGTGTTCAGCTGTGGGACGGAGTTACAGTTGAAGATAATGTGTTTATTGGTCCGAACGTTACTTTTACGAATGATTTGTTTCCGCGGTCAAAAGTGCATCCTAAAGAATATTTGAAAACGATTATAAAGAAAGGTGCAAGCATTGGAGCGAATAGCACTATTGTTTGCGGGCATACTATTGGAGAAAACGCAATGATTGGAGCTGGAAGCGTGGTTACAAAAGACATTCCTGCAGGGGAAGTCTGGTTCGGTAATCCTGCTCGATATGTTAAGAAAATCACGGGGGG
>CALBGU010000233.1 GCA_937893155.1 uncultured Treponema sp.
AGGGCGCACAGCTGCGCACGGGATTTTTCTTTGCAAAAGAGCGCGGCTACAAGGGAATCATCACGATTGACGGCAACAACAAAGATTCAATCGAGGACATTCCGCGATTCATCGAAAAACTCAAAGACGGATTCGATTTTGTGCAGGGGTCTCGCTTTGTAAAAGGCGGAAAAGCCGTGAACACGCCGATTTTCCGCCTTCTTTCAGTGAAATTGATTCACGCGCCGATTATTTCGATTGCCGCACGCCGCCGCTTTACCGACACAACAAACGCCTTCCGCGCGTATTCGTCGCGCTATCTTTTTGACGAGCGCGTTTCGATTTTCCGCGATGTTTTTTCAGGCTACGAACTTCTCGCCTATCTTTCGGTTCGAGCCGCTCAAATTGGATTCAAATCGTGCGAAATCGGCGTAACAAGAGCGTATCCAAAGGGCGAAAAAACGCCTACGAAAATCAGCGTTTTCCGCGGAAACGGAGAACTTCTGAAAATCCTTTTCAAAAATCTATTCGGAGCGTATAATCCAAAGGTTTCAAATGAATAAAAATAGATTTACAGAATTGTTCTGGTACGGATTTTTCGGCGCAATCAGCACTGCCGTAAATATTTTGATTTTTTATCTGCTTTCGCAAAAAATCGGCATACATTACATCGCCGCAAACGCAGTCGCATGGATTTTTTCGATTATTTTTGCGTTCGCCACGAACAAAATTTTTGTATTCAAAAGCAAATCCTGGAAATTTCGGGTTTGGACGAAAGAGTTTTTTCAATTCGCGCTCGCAAGAATCGCGACTCTTTTGTTCGATATGGGATTTATGTTCGTTGCCGTTTCAGTATTTTCAATGAACGAAACCGCGGCGAAAATCACAGCAAACATAATCGTCATCATTGCAAATTACGCTTTGAGTAGACTTTGGATTTTCAAGGCAAAATCAAATTGACCGCCATCGTTTTCGTCCTTTAGTCCTCGTCCACAACTCTGCCTCATATTTTTATCAAACAACAAAACGTTTTTTTTGCTCTATTTAGTAGATGAGAATGTCATTTTCCGCTACTTGTTTTGAGGGTGTGCCATGTCATCAATTATTCCAAAATCGGTGTAACTGTAGCTCGTGGAAATGACTTGTAGAAAATCAAAAGGCAGTTTGAACCATCAGTTTGATATTGCCAGCTTTAATGCTGTTCGGAATTTTTGTTTCAATACGATTTGTGCTAAAGATTGAAAAAGCGTACTCAAGAAGAGACGACACAATCACTTTTATCTCCTGCGTCTTTTCATATTTGCCTTTCACATCAACGCGAAAAACACTCTGCACCAACAGCAGAAAACGCCTTGAAAATTGCGAAAGCACTCGATGTGTCGGTAGAATATTTGATTACGGGGGAGAATTCTTCGGCGGAACAGCCGCTCACGCCTGAACAGAAAACCGCGCTGAACCTGTATCGCAAGCTCAATGCGTTCAATCGGCAAACCATCGACGAGCTGCTTCATTCCCTCGTTTCTCGGCAAAGCGCATTCTCCTCTTGCCCCTCCGCCTCTTTTTGCGACCAAAATTGCCAGCGGTAAAGTGCAAAAATTATCTTGACAGAACCGCGCAAATGCCGTACAGTGTGTAATATGCTCTGTGCATAGCTCGTTTACGGGGGTGTACAGGTTTCGACAGGTACGATTGCGTCCTGTGCTGCAGGTGAGTGTGGTTTTGCTCTGAAAAACCAAAAAAAATAACTGACGAAGATGATTCTCAGTTCGCTCTCGCTGCTTAATGTAGCTTGAGCTGGAATTTGAACTGTGCTGTTCCTAACGGGTCAAAATTCCATCGCCAACAGGGACTTGCTGCTCACTTAGTCCAGTATTTGAGCGGGACTTTATCTGGAATACGGAGACGACGCTTGCGGTGCTGCTACCGTTTCCCGACAACTACCTCGCACCAATAAACCTGTAGAGGTGCTTGATTCACGTATTTGGACGGGGGTTCGATTCCCCCCATCTCCAAAAGCTAGGATACAATAAAATCCTAGCTTTTTTTATGCCAAAAATGCAATAAAATTTTTTGTATGTCTTTTACAAAAATAAATATTATAATAGAATTATGCCACTGAAGCGGAGAAATATGAAAATAACAAAAGAAAAAAAGCTGTCTTTGATAAAGCAACAGGTTACAAACGATTTTTACGCTGCAATGCACACCAATTTTTTGAATGATGACGGAAGTCCGCACGAAATCTGCAAGCCAGAAGATTGGTTTTTGCTCGGTCGAAAATACTACAAGGAATTCGCCGAGGATTCAGAGCCATACAAACTGGAAACGGCGCGCCGCTGTTTTACGCTGGCGGCAGTGAGCGGGAATGCGCAGTTCAAAAAATTGCTGGCAGACGGCTATTTGACGGGCGTGTTTTTGCTCGAAAGCAAAGAAAAATCCGAAGCTGAAGGGCTGTACTGGCTCGAACGCGCCGCCGAAGAAAACAACATCGATGCACAAGTGACGATGGGATTGCGTTATTTTTATGCAAAGGGCTTCGATAAGGATTTCAAAGAGGCATTTTCTTGGTTTTTGAAGGCGGCAAACAGCGGGAATCCTCTTGCGGCGCGCTATGTGGGCGAATTTTACGACACGGAAGGCTGGGGCGTAACGCCAGACACCGACAAGGCTCTTGAGTGGTACAAAAAAGCGGCAGAAGGAGGCGACTCGTTTGCGCAATGTTTGTACGGCAAGGAATTTTATATTGGAAAAACCGTTCCCAAAGATTATGAAAAGGCGTTCGAGTTATTTTCTGCGTCTGCGGCGCAAAACGACCCGAACGGCATTTTTATGAAAGCACAGTGCGTGTGGTTCGGGCTGGGAACAGAAAAAGACCGCCAGAAAGCGTTTGAGTTGTTCAAAAAAGCCGCTGATTTGGGCTCGCCGCAGGGTGCGCTCGATGCGGGCAAGGCGCTGTATTTGGGCGAAGGCACCGAACGAGACCTTGAGCGCGCGCTCGTCTATTTTGAGCAATCGGCAGAGGGCGGTATGGCGGAAGGAAAAAACGCGGCGGAGATTTGCCGCAGGGAGATTGAAGCATAAATGCACGTAGACATTCCACTGGTTTCGCCGCCGAATGGCGAGGACATCGAAGACATTTCGCGCAGTTTGTATATGTCAATGCTGTACACAAGTCTGGTAATTGCGTCTTTTGACAGCAACGACGATATGATAGGAGATGCACTGCACGCGCTGGAAACAGAGGCTGCCAAGGGCGATTCGATTGCAAAATATTATACAGGAATGGCATATTTTAGAAATATTGCAAAAACTAATTTGCAGGAAAAAGGCATTGATATGCTTTTTGAGGCGATGAACGCAGGGATAAAAGATTACGACAGTTTTCTTGAAGCCATCGACTGCATTCGGTTGGGGCAATACGTCAAGCAGGACGAAAAGAAAGCCGCCCGAATGTATCGCGCGCTTGCCAAAATCGGTGCGGCTTCGGGAATATTCCGGCTGGCATATTGCTACGAATGGGGCATCGGGGTGGAAAAAGACCGCTCCAAAGCCGAAAAGCTCTACGCCAAAGCCGCAAAATCTGGGAGCAAAGAAGCCGCGTCAAAAATCACCGCCGACGACATCGGGCAGCTCAGAGGCGAGCACCCGCGAAAATGGCGCTTTCTTTTGCACAATGCGCCCATCATTATGGAGATATGATTTTTTCAAAAGCCGATTTCAAAAACGAAGTCGTTTTTTTTTTATGCGCCTTTTTGTGTTCTTCCCAAACGGGAAGAGGTTAAATCCGCTCGGTTTCCTGTTCTTCCAAAGCGGGAAGAGGTAAAATCCACACGGTTTCCTGCTCTTCCAAAGCGGGAAGAGGGCAAATCCGCTCGTTTTTTTGCTCTTCCAAAACGGGAAGAGGTAAAATCCACGCGGTTTCCTGCTCTTCCAAAGCGGGAAGAGAGCTTATCTGCTCGATTTTTTGGCGCACACTCGTTTCTAGGCGCATTTTTGTGCTTTTCAGAGCGGGTGTTATTTGGTATAGTCTTTTTATGAATTCATCAATGAAAAATGCGACCATTACGGCGCGGCAATCCTCAAGCCGCCGTATTCCGCACTTACACACGGTTTCGATTACCGAAGGCACCATTTGGAAAGCAATTCTTTCGTTCTTTTTTCCGATTCTGTTCGGCACGTTTTTTCAGCAACTGTACAATACGGTTGACGCAGTTGTTGTGGGGCGCGTTGTGGGAAAAGAAGCGCTGGCGGCAGTCGGAGGCGGCGTGGCGGTGTATGTAAATCTGCTCGTGGGCTTTTTTGTGGGGCTTTCGAGCGGTGCAAGCGTGATTATTTCGCAATTTTACGGCGCAAAAAAAGAGCACGACACGCAAAATGCAGTGCACACATCAATGGCGATTGCGCTCTTTGGCGGCGTGTTTTTAACGGCGGTCGGACTTTTGACAGCAGAGCGCGCAATGCGGCTCATCGGCACTCCTCAAGAAATCATCGAATATTCGGTGGTGTATCTGCGCATTTATTTTACGGGAATGATTCCGCTTTTTGTCTACAATATGGGCGCAAGCATTCTCCGCGCGGCAGGCGATTCCAAAACGCCGCTCATCGTGCTCATCGCAGGCTGTTTCGTGAACATAGCGCTGGATATTATCCTCGTCTGCGTTTGCAGGCTTGGAATTGCAGGCGCGGCGTGGGCAACGGTGATTTCAGAAACATTCAGTATGATTTTTGTCTGCATTTTCTTGATGAAAACGCGCGAAATCTATCGGCTCAGGATTTCAAAAATCGCATTCACGGCGCACATCGTCAAAAAAATGCTCCGTATCGGATTTCCGTCGGGCGTGCAATCGTCGATGTACACCATCAGCAATTTGTTGATTCAAACCGCGATAAACTCGTTCGGCACAACCGCGATTGCGGCGTGGGCGGCATACGGCAAAATCGACGTGATGTTCTGGATGCTCGTCAATGCGTTCGGCGTGTCGGTTACCACATTTGCGGGACAAAATTACGGCGCAAAAAAATACGAGCGCATTGGCAAGGGAATGCGGGTTACTTTCGGAATGTGCGCGGCGATGACGGTCGCAATCAGCGTGTTTTTCTGCGCGGCAGGCGAACCGATTTTTGCGTGTTTTACGACCGATGCCGACGTTATCCGAGAAGGAATGATTATGCTGCGCTTCCTTGCGCCTGCGTACATCACTTACATTTCGGTGGAAATCCTGTCGGGCACGATTCGCGGCTGCGGCTCATCGTTTGTACCGATGCTCATTTCGAGCGTGGGCATTTGCGCACTCCGCGTCCTTTGGATTACGTTCGCCGTTCCCCTCAAGCACGAATTTTTTATGGTCGAATTCAGCTATCCGCTCACGTGGACCGTAACGTCCGTTTTGTTTTGGATTTATTATCTGCGCGGAAAATGGCTAAAATAATCGTCTGAGTCTTGCAATATTTTAGTAAAAATGTATAATTATGAAATTGTTAAAGACTGATACGCATAAATATACAAAAAAATGGCAAGGGGGCTGTTATGTCTGATGAAGCAACTATCGAAAACAAATTCCTCAACCGATTGTCTGATTTAGCAAAGGTCAATGACCCGATTGAAAACGATTTGTATGTAAAGTACGACGTAAAACGCGGTCTTCGCAATGCAAACGGCACAGGCGTTTTGGTGGGACTGACCAGAATCGGCGATGTTGTGGGCTATGAAATGAAGGACGGCGAAAAAATCGCGATTCCCGGGCGGCTCGTGTACCGCGGCTATGACGTGGCAGACCTTGTAAAAGACGCAGACTCAAACAATATGTTCGGCTATGAGCAATGCGTGTATCTGTTGCTGTTCGGAAAATTGCCAACCAAGGCTGAACTCGAAGAATTTACGGCTTTTCTCGGCTCCAAGCGCGTTCTGCCCGAGCATTTTACAGAAGATATGATTATGAAAGCGCCGTCAAGCGACATTATGAATAAACTCGCGCGCGGTGTTTTGGCAAGCTATTCTTACGATGACAATCCTGAAGACCGCTCAATCCCCAATATTTTGCGCCAGTGCATTGAGCTTATCAGCCGATTTTCTACCATCGTGGCGTACGGTTATCAGGCAAAACGCCGCTACTACGACGGCAAAAGTATGTATATTCACAATCCCGTGCCGACGCTGAGCACCGCAGAAAACTTTTTGCGTTTAATCCGCAGCGACAAGCAATACACCGACCTTGAGGCAAAGCTCCTCGACCTCGCGATGATTTTGCACGCGGAGCACGGCGGCGGTAACAATTCTTCGCTTACGGTGCACGTTGTGTCTTCGGCGGACACGGACACGTATTCGGCGATTGCGTCGGGCGTCGGCTCTCTGAAGGGACGGCGACACGGCGGCGCAAACATTCGCGTTATGGAAATGATGAGCGAAATCAAGGCGAACGTAAAGGATTGGTCGAGCGAAAGCGAAATTGCTGCATATCTGCGAAAAATCGTGAAAAAAGAGGCATTCGACGGCTCTGGACTCATTTACGGAATGGGACACGCGGTCTACACGGTCAGCGACCCGCGCTGTATTTTGCTTCGCGACAAGGCGGCGATTTTGGCGAAAGAAAAAAATATGGAAGACGAATTCAATTTGTATCGGATTATCGAAAAACTCGCCCCGCAAATTTTGTACGAAAAAATCGGCGACCGCAAGCAGATTTGTGCCAACGTGGATTTTTATTCGGGTTTCGTGTACACAATGCTCAACATTCCGCAGGAGCTTTACACGCCGATTTTCGCGATTTCCCGCATCGCAGGCTGGAGCGCGCACCGCATTGAAGAGCTTGTTGCAGGCGGACGCATTTACCGCCCTGCATACAAAAACGTGTCGAGCGAGCGCGCATACGTCCCGCTTGCCGACCGCTAACGTTTGTGCAAAAATCCCCGCGCTGTTTTCGCGCAGGGATTTTTTTTGTTACTGTACTTTTACCGAAATCGTCCCCTCACCTGCTTCATCTGCGTCCGAATTGTCAGGCTCTGAACTTTCGCCATTACTGCCTTTGTCTTTGATAGAAATCGTTACGCTGAGTTCAGGACCATCAACTTTAGAAATCCCAATGTAATATAAATTACCGCTTTGCGTTTTGACTTTCAAAGTCGATGAATTACTTTTATACGTCATTGAAGCACTTGCATTTGCTGTCTTTTCCGTTGCGGCTTTTAATGCGTATGCACCTTTTTCATCGTACACAGCCCATTTTGTCGTTCCCAAAATAGTCATACTTGGAAACAGAGTTTTTTTCTTTTTTAGAGCGATTTCTGTTACATCTGATTCGGCAATAAATGAATACCAATATTCAACTTTCGGGGTAAACGTTACATCAAATTCTTCACCTACCGTTTTTTCTTCTGGCGAAATCGGGATACACAACACTGAAACATTGGTATTTTTTCCAGATACCACATCAAACACATCTGATGTTCCCGAAACCACAGGCGAAGGACCATTTGCGGCGTTGATGATTTCCGCGCGGACTTTGTAGCCCGTCCCCGCTTTGACTTTTGCCTTGTATTGCGACTTTGTTTTGTTTGTCGTCGTTTCAAGTCCCTGCTCGCTGCCGTCGGAGTTGATGAGCGTTAAGCGCACATCATCAGCCGTGATAATAGCGCGGTCAGAACTGTCCGAACTCGAAGGCGACACAAGGCTTTGGATTTTCAGAGACAGCGTGCCAAGCGCATCGTCTTCATCGTCATCGCCAAAAGAAAAGGTGCAAGCTGAGAGCACCACCAACACAAAAAACAAGAAAAAAATAATTTTTTTCATACGAACTCCTTACCTTTTTATACCCGCACCAAAAGAAAAAAAAGTCCGTATTTTATTTTTTTTTGCATTTATTTTTATTGACGAGGCAACATTATGCAGATTATGACTGCTGATTTTTCAAGAGGACTTCTGAAATCTCAAGCAGAGCTTTTTTATTTGTAGTGGAAAGTTTGCTAAAATTGTTTCCCAAGTCGCCAGCAAGATAAGACGAAGCTTTCACCGTTGTGCCTCCTAAAAAATCCATCAAATCGCAATCAAGCGTTTCTGCAATCTGCGACAACGTTTCTAGGTTGACCTTTGTTATTCCTCTTTCTATTTGGCTGATGTAGCCAACCGTTACGGAAATAGATTCCGCCATATTCTCCTGTGTTTTATGCAGCGTTTTTCGCTTTGTTTGTATCTTCTGCCCGATAAGTCGATAATCGATTGACATAGGACTAAACAGTTTAAATGATTTGATTTAGAAAAAACAGAGAGTGTTAGCTAAAAATTTTAGTCATTACTGTTGCTTTTATTTAGTTATAGATATATAATTTTAGTTATAACTCTATTTAGGAGCAACGATATGAAAAAGTTCATTCTTGTTCTTTTTTGCTTTTTTCTTGCACTCCCGATGATTTTGGCAAAGCCGAAAAGCAAAACTTCGCTCAAAGTTCCCCCGTGGTATGAGCATAAAGAAATTGTTTATCCGTCTGAAATGTATGTCAGCGCAATCAGCGAAGGCGAGAGCGAGGCGGAGGCGAGAGAGAAAGCAGTTGCACAGATTTCGCTTTTCTTTAACACGACCTCAGAAGTCTATAATGATTTACTAAAAGAATACAACGAACTTGAAAACGGCAAGAAATACGCAAGCAGCGAGCGCACTCAAATCACCGAAATGGCAATAATTCGCTCAAGCGCAGAGTTTTTCGGCGTGCAGTTTACTGATTGTTTCTCGGCAAAAAATCGTGTGTATGTGTGTGCTTTTATTCATCGCGGAGAGGCGTTTAAGGTGTATGAGAGCGAAATAAAGCAGAATTCGGATACTGTTGCGGCGCTGTTGTCTTCGGCACAAAACGGCGCAAATCCTATCCGCAATATAAAGAGTGCAGAAAAAGCGGTGAAAATCGCTTCTGTTTCAAATGAACTTATAAAAAATGCGCGGCTTTTGAAAAGCATTGGGCAAACATATTTTGATTCAGCGGAGAAAAATTTTTCGCGTGCGCAAAGCGTTCTTGATTCTTGTCTTGAGAAAAAATCAGTTTCGATTTCTGTAGAAAACGATTGGAATGATATGCTCTACTCTTCTGTTGCACATTTGCTTGAACAAGAAGGTTTTTCGGTGGGCAATGCAAAAACGGGAAATGCTTTTCACATCGCGGTGTCGGCGGAGGAATCAGAGAAAGTGGCTGGCTTCTTTTTGCTTTGTTCGGTGAGCATTACGGCGAGTTCTGGTGGAAAGAATTATTTTTCGTATTCACGCACATTCGACAAAAAAGGCGCACGGACAAAAAACGATGCGTATCGTTTGGCGTACAAGATGATTGCAAGCGAGATAGAAAAATCGTTTATCGATGATACTCTGAACAACGAAGCTTGTTGGAACAGTGCCGTCGAACTGATACTTGTGAGC
>CALBGU010000234.1 GCA_937893155.1 uncultured Treponema sp.
CTGCAAAGGCAAAGGCTTCGGGGTATCGTGTGGTTATGCACTTTGGAGTGATTTCGCCAAAGACCAAAAGCAATATCGTTACAATTCCTGTAGCGAAAGCCACGCCCGCGCTTCCGAAAAGCTCTAGCGCAAGCATGGTGATGATGACAGAAAGAGCGATATTTACAAGTTCATTCGATACTAAAAGCGTATTTAATAGCCGTTCTTTGTCTTCTAAAAGCCGAGCGGTGCGAATTGCTCTTTTGTCGCCTTTGTCGCGGAGAAAACGCACACGGAGCTTATTTGCTGCGAGAAATGCGCTTTCGCTTGCCGAAAACAAAGCTGACAACAATACAAGAATAGCTGCTATGAAACTAAGGCAAATAGTGCGTGCATTATCCATTACTGCGCTTCTCGCTCTTTCGTCATTTGCTCTACGGCTTCAATGGTTCTCTTCACGTTTTCCGCTTCTTTGCCGCTCGGAAGCGACTCATAAGAGAGCTTTAGATAATCAAGCACTCTTTCGTCATACGTCTTTGACATTGCAAGTATATACGACGCATTGTAATACGCTTCTTGAATCTGCTCTTTTGATAAATGTCCGCTCAAAACTGCGTCAACAAAGCATTTTGCGGCATCTTCTACATTGCCTTCATGAAAAAGTTTTATTGCGTCGGTATATGCCACTTGAAACTCGAACTTTCCTACTAAACCTGTTGTGTCGGACGGGTCAAGGCTTGCAACTTCTCGGCAATACGGCAAAAGAAGCGTATTGTATTCTTTGTCTGTCGCGTCAAACAGCGCATTTATTGCTCTTACGCGATACACTCCCTGCGATTCTTCTACAGCGCGCACGAGGGAATTATAGGAGTCTGCATTTTCTTTTTCGGCTTCGATAAGCTGTAAATAGTGATTTACGTTGTTGATAGCAGGGTCATAAGCAAATGCTTTAATTACAAAGCCGTCTTTGGTCAGCATATAAAAGGCGGGCATAGATTCCACACTGTATGCGTCAAGTATGTCGAGCTTGCGCTGAAATGCTGCTTTTGCCTCTCCGCTTTCGTCGCTTTGCGAGGCGGTATATTCGCTTTCGGTTACGTCGATGTTTAGAAGCTCAAAGGAGTTAGAAACGCTTTTCACAAATTTCTTTTTAGCGAATACATTTTCTCTTAAATCTTTAGAAACACCTTGCACGTCGTCTGTGCTGAAAAAAACGAGGATATTTTTATCGTCTTTCTGTGCCGCCTGCTTTACTGCGTCAAAATCTGTTTGCCACGCACTGAACGAATCTGCTCCACAACTTGCAAACAAAAAGACAAGTGCGAAGATTGAAAAAACTGAATATAGTTTTATAGCTTTCATAGTAAACAGTATATGCGAAAAGAAAAGGTTGTAAAAGTCCCTATTTATCTGTATCTTTCGCATTTTCTTCTTGCCAAGATAATTCGGCTAAAAGCTCTCGCCTGTAATCGAACCAATCTGGCACAGAAACTTTTTTCGGTGTTCTCAAAGGTTTTCCGTATTTTGCCTTTTTTGCTTCACTGCGTAAAAGCCATGTTTGAAAGAGTTTTTTTATTCTCGCTTTGTGAGTGTCTAAGCTGTTAATCGGGGGAAATGCGGTGAAAATATCTTCAAGGCTTTTTTGTGCGTCAAGACAGAGTTTTTGAGCGCATCGCATCGTAAAAATTGCGTCTGCCTTGCTATCGTGGAACTCTAAGCCGATAGAGCTCACATCGAGCTTTTCTACAAAGTTTTCAAGTCTGCCCTGTGTTTCGTAAAATGAAGTGAGTGGTGAATGAAGATTGTAGCAATCAAAAGGAATTGGCTCTAAGTTGTAGCGGATACATTCGTTCATAATTGTTACAATATCGCTTTCGATACCGAATCCCACGACAAGCGTGTTTGATGCGCTTAAAAGGCTTTTAATTTTTGAATAGTATTGCGGAAACTTTTGTTGTCTGCGATATTCCTCTCTTCTATACGACAGGCGACAGCGCGAATTATGGCGGAAAAGATACGGGTCAAACGGACAATCGGGATTTATGAGAATATCGCCGCTTTGGATTTCACTAAAGTTGCTGTTGCACAAGATGTAACCAAACGAACAGATTTTTCCGAATCCGCCGAGAGAGTTTGCGCTTTCTATATCGAAAAATAAATAGGTCATACCAAAAATTATACTTACCGCTTTCTTTCTTTTCAATATTTTCTTTGCTCTTTGCTAGACAACTCTTTTTTGTGTATAGTGTGTTTTATGAAAAGATTTTTTGCGATTTTAGTGTGTTTTTCTCTTTGCTTTTGTGCTTATGCTGAAACATACGATTATTTTTCTTTCGGTTTGGTGAATGAGATTACCGACGAAGATGCTATCGAAACATCTACGGAGCGCGGTGGACTTGAATTGAGCATTGAGTCTGCGGCACGGCGTGGCGAACTGTTTTGGCTGCTTTTGTATGATTTCTTTTGGAGCGGCGATGAGTCGGAGCATTTTACTGAATATTGTACAGAGCATTTACTAGGACTGGGGCTTGGCTATGGGCTTTTGAGCTTTTTTCAGCCATACAGCACGGTAATGCTTGGCATTCACAACGAAGGCAATGAGGCGACTCGTTTGGCGTACAAAGCCGCAGCAGGAGTGCGTGTGCCAATTCATCGCGTCAGTCTGCGCGCGGATATTTCGTACTGTTCGCTTCTCGGCTCTTCGTGTACGTTTGCTATTGGGATTGGATTTTGAGAGGAATGAAAAACGCGCCCTGTGAGATGAAACTTTCCAAAAGGCGCGTTTTTATAGCTTACATATTATTGACGGTTAGTCGAAGTAAGCAACACCTGCGCTAAAGATGTCTTGCACAAGGCTTGAATCTTTGTCAGTCGTGATGTTTTTGAGAAGCTCTCCTGCTTTTCCAATACATCGCTCATTATGCGCCATTTTGCCCAAAACTCTGCCGTCAGGACTTGTCAAGCCCTCGATTGCGTACATCGAACCGTTTGGATTATCTGGCTCGCTCATCACAGGCTCGCCGTTCTCATCGACATATTGCGTGAAAATCTGTCCATTTGCAAACAGGTCTTTTGCAAGTTTCTCTGTGATGATGATACGTCCTTCGCCGTGGCTTATCGGGATAAGATGAGTCTTTGGCTCTATGACGCTTGGGTGCAATGCCCACGGACTTTTTGCGCTTAGCACACGAGTTCGCACAACGCGGCTGATATGGCGACCGATAGTGTTGAATGTCAAGGTCGGCATATTTTCGCTCACCTCGCGGATTTCGCCATACGGCACAAGTCCCGTCTTGATAAGAGCCTGAAAGCCGTTACAAATACCCAATACAAGACCATCGCGGTTCTTTAGAAGCGACATAATTGAATCTGCAATGCGCTTTTCTCGGATAACGTTTGCAATGAACTTGCCGCTTCCGTCTGGCTCATCGCCTGCGCTGAATCCTCCTGCGAGAGCGAGAATCTGCGTTTTGTCGAGAGAGGCTTTGAGCGAATCAAGAGATGAAGCCAAGTCTTCTCTCGTGCGGTTTCTCAAGACGACGATTTCTGTTTCTGCTCCTGCAAGATTGAATGAGCGCGCCATATCGAATTCGCAGTTTGTGCCTGGAAAAACAGGAATGACGACGTGCGGCTTTGCTTTCTTTGTGCTGTAAGTAAAGCTCTTTCTTGCCTCTGTGAGCGAGCTATGTTCTGCCTTTGCCCAATCGGGAAGCTCTGCGCTTTGCTTTGAAGAGCTGACAGAAGGGAAGACAGAAGAAAGCGTTTTTTCCCAATTCGCTTCGATTTCGTCCAGTGAAATAGAAACATCTGCAATCTTGATTTGCTCATCTGCGATAGTAGAGCCAATCAAACGACCCATAGAAAGAATTGCGTTTGTTTCCACGATGAGCGCACCAGCCATTGAATTAAACAATTCGTTTTCGCTTAAAGGCTCTAATTTGACACCAATGCGATTGCCGAGAGCCATTTTGCTCACTGCCTCCGCAATGCCGCCTGCAAGAACAGGATACATCGCTTTGATTTTGCCTGCTTTGTTGAGCGAATACAATGATTCTGCAAGAATTGCGAATGCGTTGAAGTCTGGTGCGAGAGATTCATCTTTCGGCACTTCGATGAGGTATATTTTGCTGTTAACTTCTTTGAATGAACCGCTTGTGATGTTCTTTACATCGTCTGTAGCTACGGCGAACGAAACAAGGGTGTTCGGTACATTCAAATGCTCAAATGTGCCGCTCATACTGTCTTTGCCGCCGATAGAAGCACAACCAGAAGCCTTCTGTGCGTCGAGTGCGCCGAGAAGTGCTGCTGTCGGTCTTCCCCAGCTTGCTTCGTCCACTGCGCGCCCAAAGAACTCTTGGAACGTTAATCGAGCTGTGGCAGGGTTTCCGCCCATACACAAGATTTTTACAAGGGAATCGAGTACGGCATATTGTGCGCCGTGATATGCGCTCCATTCTGAAATGCGTGGGTCATAACCGTAGCTCATAAGGCTCACGGTTGATGTTTCGCGCGGAGAAAGCACTGGGATTTTTGCGACCATACCAGCTTCGAGCGTGCCTTGATATTTGCCACCGTAAGGCATCAAAACCGAGCTTGAACCAATAGAGCCATCGAATCGTTCTCCTAATCCTCGCTGTGAGCAGCAAGCAAGGTCAGAAATGTTTTTAAGCCATTTGTCTTTTATGCCGTTTGCTTTTTCCACGCTCTCAAGCGATTTGTAAAGCGGGCAATCTTCTTTCTTTGCGTTCGGCAATGTCGCGCTTGCTGAGTGCGGTGTTCCTGCAGTATCGAGGAATGAGCGGTCGATGTCTACGATAGTTTTTCCCCGCCACTTCATAACGAGCTTGTTTGTATTTGTAACTGTCGCAACAACAACAGCGTTTAAGTTCTCTTCGTTTGCCGCCTTGATGAACTTGTCTACATCGCCTGCGCGAACAACAACAGCCATACGCTCTTGGCTTTCGCTAATTGCAAGCTCTGTGCCGTTCAAACCCTCGTATTTTTTCGGTACTGCGTCAAGATTGATGTCGAGCCCATGTGCAAGCTCTCCTACAGCCACCGATACGCCGCCTGCGCCGAAATCGTTGCTTCTCCTGATAATGTGGCTTACTTCTTCTTTGCGGAAAAGACGCTGTATCTTTCGCTCTTCGACTGCGTTGCCTTTCTGCACTTCAGCCGCCGCTGTGGTAACTGATTTTTCAGTGTGAACTTTGCTAGAGCCTGTAGCTCCGCCAATTCCGTCGCGCCCTGTGCCGCCTCCAACAAGTACCACGATGTCGCCAGCTTCAGGCGTTTCTCTCATTACGTTCTTGTAAGTGCTTGCCGCAATAACCGC
>CALBGU010000235.1 GCA_937893155.1 uncultured Treponema sp.
AGATTTTGCGCTATGCAATGGATTTATACGCTTCTTCGTCTTTGGATTTTGTGGATTGTGTAATCGTTGCACGGCACAACATAGCAGACATTCCCGTTTTTTCATTCGACAAGAAATTGAACCATAGGCTTGTGAATAATTACTGATTATCTCTCAAGTAGCGCGAATTGCAGCGGCAAAGCAGATTATGGCGGAGTGCCCAGAGAGAAAGCGCGCGGGGAAGCAAAAGCGGCTGTAGCAAGTATGTGCCCTTGCTGATACGGCAGGAACGGGGTATAATAAAAGCGGAGGTGTAGCGTATGAGTTATGCAGTTTTAGAAAAAAGTTATGCAACGCTGACGGCTGAACAGCAGATGATTGTTTATAATCTTGTGCTTTCGCTTGAAAAAATGAATGAGAGGCAATCTGTTCACCCCAAAAAGCGCGAGTTCGGCAAATTCAAAGGAAGAGCAACAGCGGTGTTTTCGGACGGCTGGGGAATGAGCGAATCTGAGTTGTGCGGGCTATGAAATACTTGATTGACACTCATATTTTGATATGGCTTGCTGTTTCACCTGAAAAAATATCGAAAATCCGCTCAATGATATTTGTGTTTCAACGGTCAGTCTATGGGAAATCGCAATAAAACTTTCAATCAAGAAACTGGATTTGCAGGGGCTTGAGATTGCGGATTTGGTTCAAATCTGTGAGGAACAAGATATACATATCGTGCAGCTGCCAGTTTCCGCTGTCAAACAGTACCGCACACTTCCGATAAAAGAAAATCACCGCGACCCGTTCGACAGAGCGTTAATCGCGCTTTGCATTTCCGACGGCTATGTATTTCTTTCGCACGACACGAAAATTGCGCAATATGAAACAGACGGGCTTATATCTATATCATAAAAAATGCGCAGTGCTTGCTGATATGGCAGGGGACGGGGAATAAAAAAGTGCGGAGGTGTGGAAAATGACGGCATTTTATTAAAACTCGTCTTTCTCGCCTATAGCATTTTATGCACAGATTTTGTATAATTATGCAAAAATCTGTTATCAGTGAGGCTTTTTGAGATGGACACACGTTATTCTGCAAATCAGCGGGACTTCAAACGCTACACAACCGACGAAATCCGAAATGAATTTCTTATCCAAAATATTTTTCGCGCGGACGATGTTTCTGCGGTCTATTCGCACATCGACCGCATTGTCGTGCTCGGCGCAATGCCTGTGAACGAAACGCTCAATATCGAAAAAAATATTGACCCGTGGAAGAATTTCGGCGTTACCTATTTTTTGGAGCGGCGCGAACTCGGCATTATCAACATTGCGGGCGAAGGCACGGTGATTGCGGACGGCACAGAATACGTCTTGGGCAACCAGACGGCGCTGTATTTGCCGATGGGAACCAAAAAAGTGGAGTTCAAGAGCAGCAATGCGGCTGAACCTGCAAAATTTTATATGTGCTCAACACCGGCGCATCGACCGTATCCTGCAAAACTCATCACCAAAGCGCAGGCGCAACACAAAACGCTCGGCGAACAGAAAAGGGCGAACGTGCGGACGATAAATCAGTTTATTCACCCCGATGTTTTGGACACCTGCCAGCTTTCGATGGGTCTGACGGAACTTGCCGAAGGAAGCGTGTGGAACACAATGCCCGCTCACACGCACGAGCGCAGAATGGAAGTGTATTTTTACTTCAAAATCCCTGCCGACCAAGCCGTCGTGCATTTTATGGGAGAGCCGACGGAGGTGAGAAGCGTGTTTATGCACAACGAAGAGGCGGTGCTCAACCCAAGCTGGTCAATCCATTCGGGTTGCGGCACGCAGGCATACACGTTTATCTGGGCTATGGGCGGCGAAAACCGCAGTTATGACGACCAAGATTGGCTTGAAACGTCATCTTTAAAATAAGTATCTAAAAGGCATTTGCGCGTGCAACGTAAGTGCCTTTTTTATAAAAATTGTGTAAGCAGGAGATTTACAATGGCAAAAATCGAGATGAAAAATGCGATTGCCGAACTGGACGGCGACGAAATGACGAGGGTGTTGTGGGCGGTTATCAAAGAAAAGCTCTTGAATCCGTTTGTCAACCTCAAAACCGAATATTACGACTTGGGTATAAAAACCCGCGACGACAGCGACGACAAAATTACCTACGAGTCTGCGGCGGCAATCAAGCGGCTGGGCGTGGGCGTAAAATGCGCAACGATTACCTCAAACGCCGCGCGCGTGAAAGAATACAACCTCAAGCACCTTACTCCGAGTCCGAACGGCATTATCCGCGCAGAACTCGACGGCACGGTGTTCCGCACCCCGATTTTCACCAAAAACATCAAGTGCTCGGTTTCCAACTGGACAAAACCGATTGTGCTCGGTCGCCACGCATACGGCGATGTGTACAAAAACTGCGAAATCAAAACGCCGTGCGCGGGCAAAGCCGAATTGGTGTTTACGGGCGAAGACGGCACAGAAATCCGCAAGACCATTATGGATATGAAAGGACCGGGCATCATTCAGGGAATCCACAACATTGATGCGTCAATCGAGAGCTTCGCGCGCTGCTGCTTTACCTATGCGCTTGACCAAAAATTGACCGTGTGGTTCGGGGCAAAAGACACGATTTCCAAAACCTACGACGGCAATTTTAAGGAAATCTTCCAGCGCATTTTTGACAACGAATACAAAGACAAATTCCAAAAAGCAGGCATCGAATATTTCTACACGCTGATTGATGACGCAGTGGCGCGCATTATGAAGAGCGAAGGCGGAATGCTTTGGGCGTGCAAAAACTACGACGGCGATGTGATGAGCGACATGATTGCAAGCGCGTGCGGCTCTTTGGCGATGATGACGAGTGTTCTCGTTTCCCCTGACGGAAAATTCGAGTACGAAGCGAGCCACGGCACGGTGCAAAAGCACTACTACCGCTATCAGAAAGGCGAAAAAACCTCAACGAATCCAGTCGCGCTCATTTTCGCCTGGACAG
>CALBGU010000236.1 GCA_937893155.1 uncultured Treponema sp.
GGCGACCACCGAGATCTACACTCTTTCCCTACACGACGCTCTTCCGATCTGGAGCGCATTGCAAAATATGAAGCGCAATCAGCGTTGCGATTCGTAATTAAAGATACTGGAATCGGTATGGATTCTTCGTATTTGCCTAAATTGTTCGACGCATTCACGCAGGAAGATTCATCGAATACTTCGAAATACGGCGGCTCTGGGCTTGGAATGGCGATTACAAAAAATATTGTGAATATGATGGGAGGCAGCATAAGCGTAGAAAGCGAAAAAGACAAAGGCTCTGTTTTTACGGTCGATGTTATGCTGAAAAACAGCGATAAGACGGCTCTTGATTCTTCTGTGCCTGAAATTAGAGCGGAAGAGCTGAATGTGCTTGTGATTGATGACGACGAAACGGCTTGCAAGCACGCAAGTATTGTTTTGAACGAGCTCGGCATTTCATCGGATACTTGTTTGAGCGGAAAAGACGCGCTTGAGATGATAAAAGTGAAGCAGGCTCGGCGGGAAGAGTATAATTTAATCTTCGTGGATTTGCGTATGCCTGAAACCGATGGTGTGAAAGTTACAAGGGAAATCCGAAAAATTGTGGGAAGGGAGTCGGTTATCGTTATTTTAACGGCGTACAGCTGGAGCGACATTGAAGAAGATGCT
Source organism: uncultured Treponema sp. (assembly GCA_937893155.1). Lineage (GTDB taxonomy): Bacteria > Spirochaetota > Spirochaetia > Treponematales > Treponemataceae > Treponema_D. The sequence goes on from CALBGU010000236.1 coordinate 652, forward strand.
CTGAGTGCAGGTGTGGATAGTTTTATGGCAAAGCCGCTTTTTGCGTCGAACGTGCTTTTTGAATTGCAGCAGACTTTGCGAAAGAGAAAGCAGCTGTTAGAGAGTGGAAAGAAAAAGGCAGAACTTTCTGGAAAGCGCATTTTGCTTGCGGAAGATATGAAAGTGAATGCGGAGATTATGAAAAAACTGCTGCAGATGAAAAAGATGAGTGTGGAACACGCGGAAAACGGCAAACGTGCGCTTGAATTGTTCGAGGAAAAACCTGCGCACTATTTTGACGCTATTTTGATGGATGTCCGTATGCCTGTGATGGACGGGCTTTCTGCCACGAGCGCAATTCGCGAGAGTTCTAAAGCTGACGCAAAAAGCATTCCGATTATCGCGATGACGGCAAACGCATTCGACGAAGATGTGCAGCGTTCTCTTCAAGCAGGAATGAATGCGTATTTATCAAAGCCTGTGGAACCCGCTCATCTTTTTGACACTCTCTCTTCTCTTATCAGATAAGAGCCGTGATTTTTTGTTTTGGCGTGTATAAAGGAGCGTTGTTCGAGAATATCGTAGCAGAATCATTTCGCAAACAAGGATTGATGTAAAAGCAGCTAACGGAACTGCAAAATCATTGAAAACATTGCTAAAAAGCGAGCATTATGCGGATATTTCTTGCAGAATAAAATTTATTCACGCGTGTGAAGCGATACGCCTTTTAGGCTGACCGCGTTGTCTTCGGCAAAAAAGCGCACGCCATAGCCGCAAGAGCCGTACACACGCACCGTCAGAGAGGCTTCTCCTTCGATGTAGAACGTGCCGAGCGAGCCTTCTTGCACATACGAAAACGCATACTCGCGGTTTTTCTCCAGCGAAATCGGCGTTTGTGTAATCAGCAAATCCCCGCCTTCTGCAAAAAGCGAAAGCGTGTTCTCCGCAGGATTTATCGCGATGAACTTGCTTAAATCCTCGTCGGCGCAATCAAACAAAAGACCGAACCGACCGCCTTTAGAAAACGATACGCGCCCTTGTAACAAAAAACTCTCCGTTGCAGAAAAAAGTGCTTTTGTCGCGCGCTCGCTCTTTGCAAAAATCTTCGCGCTTGCGTTTTTGAAAAGCGTCGGCTGTTCCGTCGTGAACTGCGATTTCACCGCGTCAATCGGGGAAAGAAACAGGCTTCCGTCCGCTCTTTGCACAATCTTTTGCGCCACGATATTGCCAGCCCAGCCTTTCACCTCCTGCGTCAGCGTCGGCTCTTCGCTTCTCTGTCCCCAGCCCACCAAATACGTTTCGCCGTCCTTTTCCGTGTGCTTTGCCGCATAAAAGAGCTTTCCGTCCAATCGGCGCGGCGCGGAATACGCTCCGTAAGGCGTTTTGGAAACCGCATAAAAATGCGTGTCGTCCTGCGCGGAGTAGGTGAGATAATAAAAGCCGTTCAGCTCGAACGTGTCGCTGCACTCAAGATTGTACACAGCGGCAGTTTCGTCGGTGAAAATAATGCCGTCGTATGAGATATTCTCAAGATTTTTGTCCATCGAATACTTCAAAATGCGCGCCTTGCCGTCCTTGCAGGCAGTAACGGTGAGGATTATCCTGCCCGTTTTCTCGTCAAGATATGCCTGCGGGTCGCGAAAATCGCGCTTTTGCCCCAGCGAATCATCAGGCGCAATGCTCCAGCCGTCGATTTTCTCGAACGAATACAGATTATCGCTCTTTGCCGCCATAATCTTTTCGCCATATTCGCTGACGCTCGCCGCGTGTCCCGTGTAGAAAAACAGATATTCCCCGTCGATTTTCACGACCGACCCCGTGCCAATCCAGCTATCCTGCGCGAGAGTGCGGCTGGACTCCAACACGGGCTTTTCGATTTCCTGCCACGACACAAAATCCGTCGTCGTCGCAAGAAAAACCGAGTGATTGTATGAATCGCCGCCGTCCTTTAAGTAATACACATAAAACACGCCGTCTTCGTAAAAAGGCATACAATCGCCCACATACGCCCTTTTTGAGCCAATAGCGCGCGGCAAAAAGAACGTTTTGTATGCAAAATCCTCTTCGTCTTTTACTTCGCCCTGCAAGTGAAGACTCTCATTTTTGTCTTTTGCGCTGCAGCCCAAAAACAGCATTGCGCTCACCATCACAATCGATTTACAAAGAAAATTCATAGAGATAACTCGTATTTGTTCACGGAGAATGACACAGAACCGAGCGCCTTGAACAAAATGCCGTCGGCTTCAAGCGCGGTCGGGAGCGCGGCAGACATCGCCTGCTTTCCGCCGTCGATAAAGACTTCTATGCTGAAGCGGTCAAGAACGATGCGCACATCAAGGCTTTTTCCTTTGTTCTTCAAAATGCACTCTTGGCTATGGATAATCGCGCGGCACGAGCCGCATCTTCTGCGGTCAAGGGTGAGCGTATATTCTTTTGCGCGGAAGATAATGCGCGTTGCGTGGGTGTCGTCTTTGGCAACGTCCACTTCAAAAACATCGTCCGCCTCAATGTGAAGCTCCATATCCAGCACTCTGCCCTTTACGCCGCCGAGCGTCTTTTCTTCATTCACGAGCGCGACATTCTCATACGAAATCTTGTTCGCTCTCGCATCGTCAAGCTCTTTTATCGGCTTTTGGCACAATCTGCCGTCTTGAATGAAAATCTCGCGCGGAGTTGCCATTTGGCACGCCCATTTCTCGCTTGTGTTTATGGCGCAGCCGTCCCAGTTTTCAAGCCAGCCAATCATTATTCTTCTGCCGTCCGAAGTCAACACCGTTTGCGGCGCGTAAAAATCAATGCCAGAATCGAGCGTCTGAATATGCTTTTCGCTAAACGTGCCGCGCTCCTCGTCGAGAGAGCCAATCAGACACAGCGTGCCGTTTCCGTCGTGGAACTCCGCGCCGTCGTCTTTCATATCCTGCGGACTGGTCAAAAGCACATACGAGCCGTCAAGTTCAAAGAAATCGGGACATTCCCACATCTTGCCGTAGCGGTTTTGGTTTTGCGCGAGAGTGCTCTTGAAACGCCACGAATAGCCGTCATCGCTTGCAAAAAGCAGTATCTGTCCGCTTTTGTCTTCAGCGCGGCTGGCAATCACCGCCAAAAATGAGCCGTCCTTTGCCTTGAAAATGCGCGGGTCGCGGAAATCGTTTCGGCTTGCGCCTGCAGGAAGCATTTTCTCGTCGATAACAGGGTTCTGCGCATATTTTTCGTAGCTCACGCCGTCGCCCGTAGCAATGCATTGCACTTGCACATCTTTTGTCGTGCCGTCCGCCTGCTTTTCCTGCCTCACGCCCGTGTACATCAAAAGCTGCTTGCCGCCATCTGTTTCGATTGCGCTTCCCGAAAATACGCCGAATCGGTCGTACCACGCGTCAGGAGCGAGCGCACAGGGAAGATAGTGCCAATGCAGCAAATCCTTGCTCGCCGCGTGTCCCCAGTGCATTTTGTCCCAGTGCGTGCTGTACGGATTGTACTGATAGAATAAATGATACTCGCCCTTGTAAAACGAAAAACCGTTCGGGTCGTTCAGCCAGCCGCTCCGCGCGGTCAAATGGAATACAGGACGCTCCTCCTCTTTTATCTTCTTTTCTGCCTCTGCTTCATAGGCAATCGCTTTTTCCAAAATATCGCTTACTTGCATATTTTCTCCCCTAATTACCTCACCCCCTCCCCCTCTCCTAGCAGGCGAGGGGAGATAGAGGCTGTGCTTTTGAGAAACACGCCTCGCGTGTTAGTTGCCGAGCGATACGAAGTATGCATCAAGATACTTCTGATAAATCGCAAGCTCTGCGCCCAACTTGTACGAATCGAGCTTCTTCAAGAACGCGTCCCAATCAGCATCGCTAAAGCCGTTCATCACCCATTCTGACTTTGCCGCGTTAATCGTCTTTGTGATATCCGCCTGCAAGTTAGAAAGCTGCTCTGTGTCTTCCCTCGTCATAAACACGTTCGGATACACATACTTTTCGTGAATGTCGGGCGTGTAGAACTCCTTAATCCAATCAAGACGATACTGCGCATCATCTGGGCACGTTACATACACGCCGTAGTATTTGTCGAGAATCGCCAACGGACCGTTTACGCTCTCCGCCTCGCGCACCTCAACAGGTGAAGCGTCGCCCAATGGAGCGTGCTTGAGCATATCATAGCCAGCCTCGTTCTTGCCGAGCACGAAGATGTCGAATCCGTCGTTCTCGCCGTAAGTACCCCAGTTGTTCTGCGGAGACTGAAACGGGTCATACATCTGGTCAATCCACGCACACACAAGAGCGGGGTTCTTTGCAACCGCCGTAACCACACAGCGACCGCGGTCAAATCCGCTCGTGAATGAACCGTTCTGCGCCGTCAGGTTCTTTGTGTCTGCCTGCAGCACAGGAAGCGGCACGAAGTCGGCAAGGTTTGCGATGTTCGCAACGTCCCAGCTGAAGCACACGCCATAGCGTCCCGATTTTCCCTTTGACACATACGTTGACCATTCCTGCGTGAAAGACTCTGGGTCAATCAAGCCCTGCTCATACAAACCGTGAAGCCACGCTGTTCCCTTCTTAAATCCTTCCTGCGTCGCGCTGCAAATCACCTTCTTGTCGTCTGTTACCGCAATGTGCCGCCCTTTGTCCGCATCTCCATAGCCCTCGCCGAAGCCGTTGATAAGCACATACGGGTCTTGTCCGCCGTCGTTCATAATGCAGGACATCGGGATAATAGAGCCGTCAATGCCGAACTCCTTCTGCAGCGCCGCCTCGTTGTCGCGGAATGCGATAAGCGTGCGCTCAAACTCCGCTGTTGTTGACGGAATCGGAAGTCCGAGGAAATCGAGCCATTTCTTATTGATAAAGCTCATATTGTCGATAACCTGAATCGCCTCTTTTCCCTGTCCGAGCTGCTCAATCCACGGGAACGCCCAAATATGCCCGTTAGAGTCGGTACACATCGCGCGATACTCAGGATAATTCTCGAAAACTGTCTTGAGGTTCGGCATATATTTGTCAATGTAATCCTCAAGCGCAATGATAATGCCCTGGTCAGCATACTTCAAAAGCGCGCTGTCGTTAAAACTGGCGTTGAAAACGAAGTCGGCAAGCGTCTTCGGGTTCGCCATCGCGAGCGTGATTTTGTCGCCCCACTGGTCAGCCTGCATTGCCGTCCACTTGACTTCCACGTTCGTCTTTTCCTGCAATCGCTTGAAAATCGTGCGATTGTTCGGGTTCGATTCCGTGTTTGCAGGATAACTCGTCAAGCCCGTAATTGTCGCCTTTTCGGCAAGCGGAAACACGAGAGACGCGATGTCCACTTCCTGCACCTTGCCGCTGTTGAGCGCAACTTTGTCCTTGCCGCCGCAACTCGATAACACAACTGCACTCCCCATAAGAAGCGCAAGAGCAACAGATTTAGCAAATCTTTTCATTATATAACCCCCACACACGCATAGCGTGTTTTTCACAAAATTATGTAATCACCTCGATACTCGTCGAGCAATTCCCACGATACCCGTCGAGCAACTTCCACGATACCCGTCGAGCAACTTCCACGATACCCGTCGAGCAACTTCCACGACGGTCGTCGAGCAATTCCCACGATACCCGTCGAGCAGTCTTCACGATACCCGTCGAGCAACTTTCACTCGGTAGATTTGGTAGATTCGGTAACAAGGGGCTTAAGCCCCTTGCTATGCCCTACAAAACAGGCTGTGCCTGCTCAGCCTTTGATTGAGCCGACAAGAATGCCCTTGTTGAAATACTTTTGGAAGAACGGATACATCACCAACAGCGGCAAACTCGACACGATAATCGTCGCATACTTGAGCAGTTCTGCAAGCTGTGCGCGGGCGGCGGTGCTCTGCATATCGCTAATCATTCCCGATTCGGGCTGATTTTGAATAAGGATAGAGCGAAGCACCAACTGCAGCGGCTGTTTTGCCGCGTCGTTCAAATAAATCATCGCGTCGAAATAGCTGTTCCACATACCCACGAACTGCCACAGCGACAGCACCATAATCAGCGGCGCACACACAGGAAGCAAAATGCGGAAGTAATAAGTTATCTCGTTCGCCCCGTCCACATACGCCGCCTCCTGCAACTCCTTCGGGATTCCGCGGTAGAACGTGCGGGCAATAATCATATTCCACACATTGAACGCGCCGGGCAAAATCAAAGCCCACATCGAATCGAGAAGCCCTAAGTTGCTGATGAGCAAATACGTCGGGATTAAGCCGCCGCCGAAAAACATCGTGATAACGAAAATCACGTTGAAAAACCTGCGCCCCTTGAAGTCGCTGCGGCTCATCGGATACGCGCAAAGCATCGTAATCGCGACCGACACCACCGTTGACAGCACGGAGTAAATCACCGCATTCTTAAAGCCCGTCCAGATTGCCGCGTTGGAAAGCACGCGCTGATATGCCGTGAGCGTCCATTTTGCAAAGTCGAACGTAATGCCTTTGTTCTGCAAGGTTACGGGGTCGATGAAGCTCGCCACCACGATGTACACCATCGGCACGACAATCGCCAGCACGAAAAGAGCCAAGAGCAGATACCCAAAGTTCAAGATAATTCTATCGCGATAAGACAGCCTGATAAGTCCCTGTTGTTTCATTTGTGCGCCTCCTTAGAGTCCCTGTCCGTCGTTCATTTTTGACACCGTTTTGTTCACGATGAGGAGCAAAATCACGTTGATAACCGTGTTGAAAAGTCCGACCGCCGTCGAGAAGCTGTAATCGCCGTCAAGCAGACCTTTTTTGTACACATACGTCGCGATGATTTCCGCGGCCGGCAGGTTCAAATCGGTCTGAAGCGCGTACGCCTTTTCAAAGCCGATGCTCATAATGTTGCCCGCCTGCAAGATGAACTGAATGACGACCATATCTTTAATCGCAGGCCATTCCACCACCGCGATTTCCTGCAAGATGTTCGCACCGTCGAGGATAGCCGCCTCGCGTGTTTCCTGACTGACGTTTGCGAGAGCCGCCGTATACATAATCGAAGCCCAGCCTGCGCCCTGCCAAATGCCAGAAGCGATGTAAATCGTGCGGAATGCGCTCGGCATCGTCATAAAGTTGATTTGCGTGCCGAAAAGGTGATTGAGCGGACCTGTAACCGAAAGCACAATGCGCACAATACCGCAGACAACGATGACAGAAACGAAGTTCGGCATATAAAGCAGCAACTGGATATTGCGTTTGATACCTGCGCTTCTGATGCGATTGAGCAGTAGCGCGAGGATAATCGGCACAGGGAAGCCCCACAACAGCCCGTAAATGCTGAGCTTGAGGGTGTTCAACAAATAAGTGATGAAGTCGGGCGAAGACAAAAAGCGGGTAAAGTGCTTTAAGCCGACCCAACGGCTCGCCAATACGCCACGGATTGGGTTGTAATCTTGGAATGCGATGAGGATTCCGCCCATCGGAATGTAGCGAAAGATGATGGTGAGCAGTAACGCAGGAAGCAAAAAGATGACATAGAGCTGCCAATGCTGTTTTATATACGTTAGGGTTTTGAATTTCATTGTTTGCGTCCCCCTTTGCACAATGTTTTAGTGCATTTGTAAAAATGTATAAGTGCTTGTATGATTAAAGTGTAAGTGCAAATGGTATATTTGTCAAGAAAAATTTGTGCATTTTTACTCTTTTTGTGTGTCATTCTTTTATTTACAAATGCACATAGCTATTCACTGTTCAAAAACGGTTTTGCAAAAAAATCCCGTGCTCGCATTGGACACGGGAATGAACGAGCGCGGGCGGCTTTTACTCGCCGGTGGACGCTCGGCAAACGAGTGTGCTTTCGACATACGCAGTGCGATAGGCGAGTTTCGGATTTTCGATGCGCGAAGTCATCATCGTCATTGCGAAAAGCCCCATATCGTGTGCATTGATGTGAATCGAGGTGAGTGCAGGCGATAAAATCAGAGCCTGCGGAGAATCGTCAAAGCCGCACAGAAGCACGTCTTCGGGAACTTTTATGCCCTGTTCTCTCAGCACCATCAATAAATCTGTTGCGATAAAATCATTTGCGCAAATGAGAACTTCAGGTGCATTTTCCCACGCTTTTACGCACTCGGTCAAATACGCGTGATAATCGGAGCGTCCCTCATTTTCGTCAATGATTTTGTTTCCTGTTAAAGCCCATTCTTTGCGGTATTCCAAGTCGAAAAGCGTGAGTGCGCCGCGGAAGGCATCGTAGCGCTCAAAAAATGAGCGGCAGTGCATTGATTCTCCGACGAATCCGAATGTTTTTTTGCCGCGCTGTGCCGTTTTTTTAACGAACTCATAAATGCCGTTGCGGTTGTCCATCAAAAGAATGTCGGCTTTTAACGAATCGTGCGCAAGCGTTACGGGCGTATCGATAAATAAAAGCGGCAATCCTGTTTCGCACAAAAGGCGGCAATAATCCACATCGAACATCTCTACACAGAAAATGCCGCGTGTTCTTGCCGAGTCAAAGTTCGCTGGCAGTTTTTTTTCGGCAAGTTCGCGTTGCGTTACGCGGAAAATGGTGAATCCGTATCCCATTTTCGCAGCCTCTTCCTGCATTACGTCGAGCATTTTCGCTGAAAAATGCAGACTGTCCAAAATCCCTGCCGTAAACAGCACGAATTCGCCGCCCTGCGTATTTCCGCCTTGACCTAGGTTTGCGCTGTCTGCGTATGAAAAAAGTTTGTAGCCCATTTCTCGCGCTTTTTTCAAAATAGCATCGCGTGTCGCAGGCGCAAGCGACCCTGTATTGTTGATTGCTTTTGAAACCGTGTTCCGTGAAAGACCGAGTGAATCGGCAATATCTTGAATTGTAATTCTTGAAGCCATGAATAAATAATACTTGAAATGTGTCAAATGTGTCAAATGCTAAATTTGTAAAATTTTTGCGTGCATTTCAGATTGCAATAAAACAAACACATTCTACATATATTTTTTTAGATTTCCGTAAACGAATTTGAAATTTTTTACTATAAAAAATCCTGTTAAGCTAATAAGGAGCAATCGTATTTGATACTGAATTCTCAGAATGATTTCGCTTATTGCCCGAAAAAATCCGCACTGCTCGCTACAAAAGGTGTGATAGAGGCGGGGAGCGGTAACGACCAACACACCGATGCAAAAAACGGAGATTCCTATGTGCAGGAAGAATAGAATTTTTGCGGCTGAGAGATAATGCTTGCATTTCATTTGTTTTTTTTCATAAATTTTGCAAACACTTGCCCGATTCCCCAAAAGACAAAGCCCGTGATAACGTTTTCCAAAACGCTTATAACATACTGTATGTGCTTTCCGGTGATATGCCCTTGCTCCAAAATACTCGCTGTCATAGAGCAAAATCCTGCAATTATGCTGATAACAATATAAATGATGCTGAGGATTTTTATATATTTCGGCACGTCGATTTTTGTAGTTTTTTCCTGTTCGCTCATTCTTAATTGTATCGGTAATTTTTATAGCGAATTTGTTGACAGAAAATAAAAAAAGCTGATTGAAAACCAACCAGCTTTAACTCTGCGGAGAACCTGACTTGAACAGGCACAGCTTGCGCCACTAGCACCTCAA
>CALBGU010000237.1 GCA_937893155.1 uncultured Treponema sp.
GCGGCCTTTCTCTCTTGGCGGGCATAACCGTAATGCGCGATAATCGCGCAAACGGAACGGGCGGAAGCGCGCTTGTCGCCATGCTTTTGGGAGAACAGAAACAAGAATTGGCGAACGGAATTTTCTCCTTGCTGATTTACGTGTGCGTTTTCCTCGGATTTTTAATCAGCACTCTGACCTTTATCTTTATGGACAAAATCGTGCTGTCGCTCGGGGCGACGGGACAGCTCGCTTCGGACGCGTGTTTTTATGGTCGGATTGTCGTGACGGTTTGCGCGATATTCATGCTCCAGAACACATTCCAGAGTTTTTTGATTGTCGCCGAAAAACCGACGCTCGCTCTTCTTCTCACGGTTTCTGCAGGAATGTTGAACATTCTGCTCGACGCGATTTTTGTGGCATTTTTCCGCTGGGGACTGTTTGGGGCCGCCCTTGCGACGTGCATAAGCCAAGTGGTTGGCGGCGGAATCCCGCTCGTGTACTTTTTGCTTCCGAATAAAAGCCCTCTGTACCTCAAAAAACCGATTTTTTCGCTCCGTGCACTCGCAAAAACGTGCGCGAACGGCTCTTCTGAACTTGTGACGAACATATCTTCTTCCGTCGTGAGCATTCTTTACAATTTTCAGCTTTTAAAGCTCGCTGGCGAAAATGGGCTTGCCGTGTATGGCGCGCTCATGTATGTCAGTTTCATTTTTGCCTCCGTTTTTTTGGGCTACGGAATCGGAAGCTCGCCAATCGTCAGTTATCATTACGGGGCAGAAAACAAAGCGGAACTCAAAAATCTGTTCAAGAAAAATTGTGTCATAACCTCGGCTTCTGGTCTGATTCTTTTTGCGTTGTCGGAATTTCTTTCGTAGCCGCTCGCATTTTTGTTCGCCCATTATCATTCGGATTTGCTTTCGATGACGAACCGGGCATTCCGCATGTATTCTTTTGCGTACCTCGCAAGCGGATTCAACATCATCGGCTCGTCGTTTTTCACCGCGCTCAACAACGGATTTGTCTCTGCCCTCATATCGTTTCTTCGGACTTTTTTGTTTCAGATTGTGGCGATATTCATCCTTCCTGTTTTTTTGGGGATTGGCGGAATATGGCTCAGTGCGTTTGCCGCTGAAATCCTCTCGCTTTCTGTCACGATATGGTGCGTGCTTGCGTGCCGGAAAAAATACGGATATTTATAAAAATTTTAGATAAATACTACTTGTTTTTTTTTTAGTTGTATTATAATAATAGAAATACCAAATCAAGGAGGGCAATATGAACGCATTGCTTTTTAATCTTTTCGAATTTGATGGAATGGAACTTCCTGAGTGCGAAGTTGTCAATATGTCTAGCTGCCGCGGATGGAGCAAAATTGAAGTTTCGTCTGTAAACGCATAAAAAACGGCAGAATGGCTGGGCAATCGCTTTGTGCGCCGCCCAGCGTTTTTTTAGTTTTGCGGGGCATCGGTGCTTGAAATCGATGTCCTTTCTTTTGCTTTGGGGAGTTGTCTGTGGGAACGTTGCTGTATCCGCCGTATTTGCAGTGGGAAGTGGTTTCTGATTGCAATCACAAATGTATTCATTGCTACAACTATTGGCGCGCCGATGGAATGTCAGTGGAAACATGCGCCAAATTTGATGAAATCACGACTCAAATCATCGAGAGAAAACCGCTGTACCTTGCGATAACTGGCGGAGAGCCGATGCTCGTTTTTTCCCACATTCAGCCGTGCATTTCTCGAATGAGGGCGGCGGGAATCACCGTTTCAATTTCGACGAACGGAACGCTCATAACCGAAGAAATCGCCCGCTATCTTTCAGAAAATCATATCGACCTCGTGATTTCTCTTCCGTCCATTGACAGAAAAATTTGCGATTCCGTGTGCTGTGCTGAAAATGTCGTCGGAAAACTCGAAAAAGTGTTTCCCTTGCTGAAAGAAAATCACATTTCAACGACCATAAATGTCGTAATCAACAAACTCAATATTTCGACGCTGTATGATACGCTCAAAGCGATAAACGGCTGGGGATTTGTCGCGCGGGTCGGCATGGCGCAACGCCCGATAAACGCTTCTTCCGAGTATCTCAAATATGAACTTGACAAAGCGGATTTTAAAAATATCGTTCGCCAGACGCTAAACGCAAAGCGCGATTTTCGTATGGACGTGGATTTTTCTGTCTGCATTCCCGATTGTGCGTTTGGTTCGGAAGATGGAGTTGAAGAAATTCAAAAAGGAGACTGTTTCGCCGGAACAATCGCGTATGCAATCGACACGGCGGGAAATGTAAAGGCGTGCCAATGCGACACCCGAACGTACGGAAACATTCTCACCGATTCTTTTGAGGAAATCTACAAAAATATGTCGGAGTGGCGAAACGGCTCTTTGATTCCAGATGAGTGCAAAAAATGCAACAAAGTGCGTTCTTGCCGTGGCGGATGCCGCGTGGAGTCCTATGCGAATACGGGCGACTACAAATCGCTTCCGACGTTTGCCGACTTGAAAAACGTTCCTGTCGCGGCGGCAAAAAATGCAGAAATCCTTGATTTTTCCGATGATGCGGAATTTTCGCTTGAGCCAAAAACCGTGTTTTTGAAAGACAAAGAATGTTACCGCGTGTCCGTTGGTTTTGTGGCGACTCATCTTTCAAATGACTTTGCTCGCTGGCTTATGGAAAATCATTCTTTCAAATTTGATGACTTGCAAAAAGCAACGCCCGCTCCACGAGCGCAGCTTCTTGCGGTTTTGAAAATGCTTTTAAATAACGGGATAATTCATATTCAAAAGTAAACCTCGGAATCGCAATGACGAAAGCGCAATGGCTCGAAATTATAAACCGCCGCCAAGATTTTTATGTCGAGCAGCTGAAAGAAATGCTTGTTGGGCAAGGATTTAGAAAGCACATTTATTTCAATTCCCCGACAGGAACCGGAAAAACCGTGATGATTGCAAAACTTATGGCAATCTTGCAATCAAGCGATTTTTTCTTCATCGTCACGACGCTTTCCCGTGGCGGATTGAGCAAGCAAGTTTCTTCATCGCTGGAACGGCTCTCAAAGGCAGATAATTTCGTCGTGTTCGGGGTGAGCAGTTTCACAAAAAGCACAAAATTGCAAGGAAACGACATCGAACGCGCAGTTCCAACCGGAAAAAAACTCGTCTGGATTCGGGACGAAGGGCATATAAAGTCAAACAAATGGACTGATTTGCTCGAAGAAAAGGCATTTAAAATCATCCATGTTTCCGCTACGAATTCGCAGGTTGATATTCAATGCAATTTTACGGACACGCCGCTGTTGCGAACGCCGATTCAACGGTATGGAAGCCCGAGCGAAGCCGTGGAAAAACTTCTTGAAATCAAACGAATTCATCAGAATGTGCCCGATTACAATCCGTGCCTCATTGTTCGCGATGTGAGCGGGGAATTGGCAGAGGAATTTTCAAATCTGTGCGCCCGCTACGGACTGAAATCAATCAACATAACTGACAACGATACAAATATACAGGAATTATGCAAAAACGACAATCCATACGAAGTCATAATCAACAAAATGAAGATTACCGAGGGAATCGACATACCGCGCGCGAATGTCATTTACATCGGGAACAGACCGAGCAACGAGGCGACAATCATTCAGCTCATCGGGCGAGTTCGGCGGAATGCGCTTTTGTGGCACAAAAAAATCGATATTTTTGACGAGAAAAACGCACGTCTGTTGCACGAAACGACAAAAACCTACATATATTACCGCGTGAGCGACATGAGCGTGCAAACTACAGACGGCGAGCTTTGCATGGAGTTGAGCGACACGATTTCGTTGGAATCGCTGCTTGCCGATGAGGTGACGGTTTTTGAAAACAGGCTTGAAAACGGCTACAAAATTGCAGAGCTTGACTTGCTTTCAGAGCCGTACAGCGGCGTTTTAAAACTTTCCCACAACGAAGATTTTGTGAAAATAACCAATATCCGCAAGATTTACACGACAAAAACGGAGACAATACGCGAATTCAACACGGAATTCAAGGCAATCGTAAAGGACGAGGAGATGGTCAAAGTTTCGTTCGACAAATGCAAATTCTATCGCTTGGAAGAAAAAGGCGTTTGGCGAACAGCAAACACCGTCAGCGACAATATTTTGTACGGAAAATTGCCCAAATTTATAAAAGAAAAATACAAAAAAGAACTGTCCGAAATTCCCGAGAAATCCTTTGGAGCGCAAAAAATCATTTTTGATTTTGAAAAATCCGACGGTTTGCGTCAGAAACTCTATTCTGGCATTTCGTTTTTTGCCGAGTATTATTTAAAATATTTGCTTTATGGCGAGCGGTATTTCGAGCCGTTTTTGACAATTGCGAAAAATCAGTTCCTGCAATCAAAATCGCAAGAATATTCGGATTCCGACATCGTTCTTCTTGCCGCAGCATTTTGCCACAAAAAGCATATTTCGCTTTTTTATGGAAATCTTATCGAACGGCTTGTTCCGAATTTCACGGCTGAAGATATTGTTTCGATGCCACAAAATGTGAAAGCTGGCATCATACTTATGGCGAAAAAAGCGTATTCGACGCTTGATTCAATTCTCCAGATTCCAAAAGACCAGTCTGCGCTTATTCCGAGCCCTCATGTGGGAAATCGGAAAATTCTGCACGGAGTCGCTGGAATCGTCACGCAAAATAAAATCGTTCAATTGTCATACAACGGAAAAATCACCGAGGAAACTGTTTTCAAGGTGCTTGCCTATCATTTTTTGAGTACCAAACGCTATGATTTATCAATTGATGAGGCAATAGTTTACGATTTTAAATCCGCCGCTTGCCTTCGCATTGCGATTGACGATAAAAATCGTTCGACGCTCCCGTTTTTTCCTGCCGTTCCGCTTCAAAATGAATGTAACGAAGAGATTCGCCGAAAATTCAATCCATTGCATCTGCTTGCATTTTATCGTCAGTACGGAAAAGAAATGACGGTTGACGCAATCAATAAGACTGAAAAAGAATTTGCTCAGGCGAAAAAAAACTTTGGAAAGGAAAGCGCGAAAGTGCGAAAGCAATTTCTTTCGTCCGCATGGGAGACGCAGGAGGAAGAAATAGTTCGCGCCGCACTTTCTGTTTTGAAACCGTCAAAAGACACGCTCCGCTCTGCGATTCGGCTTCAAGATGTTTCGCTCGTTGAAAAGCAAATTTCCGCCGTAAAGCCGGATGCGGTAAGTTTTTCGGCGGCAATAAAAATTCAGAATGTTGCGATTTTGAATCTTCTGCTTTCAAAGTCGCTTCCCGACATATCTCATTTGCGCGAAGCGATGGACGAGCAAAATATTGAGATTTCCAACATTCTCGCCGAAATTGTGCCTGTCACGAAATACAACGCAAATGATGTCATCAGAACGAAAAATGTGGTGGCGATAAAGCGGTTGCTGAAAAAAATAACTCCGTCAAAGTACAACTTGCAATGCGCAATCCAAACGAATGATGAGACTGTCATCGAAATGGTTCAAGCAAAGGCGAAAAAACGCTAGGCAGCTTGAAAGAAAAGCACGGCTGCTGTCACCTCGACCGAAGCGAAATCAAATGATGAGCGAAGTGGAGAGGTCTGGTCTGCTACGAAGAGTAGATTTCTCGATTCCGTTTGCTTCGCAAACTCCACTCGAAATGACAGACAACGGTGTCGAACTTCTCCAAGCAGAAAAAACTGTGATATAA
>CALBGU010000238.1 GCA_937893155.1 uncultured Treponema sp.
GATGCAGGAATTACAAAGAAAATCGGGTGGCACACAGCACGACGGACTTTCGCCACTCTTGCTCTAGGACACGGTGCGGACGCTATTACCGTTGCGCATTTACTTGGGCATACAGGGCTTGGACAAGTAATGAAATACGCAAAAGCAACAGACGAAATGAAAAGGCGAGCTGTAGATTCCCTGCCTGATTTGATATAAAAAACCGCCTTTAGCAGAGCTTTGCTTTCGGCGGCTAACGTCTTATGCAAAAACAATTTCTGGCAATATATCTTTCAGATTTTGAGCTTCAAGAAAATGAATAAGCTCCATTCCCGCTTTCTGTGAGTTAAACCATTGTTGCAATTCCTCTCCAGAAACCGAGCCGAAAGCACCCATATTCAGTTCCCAACGCATTTCCTTTGTTTTGCAAAAATGCCAAATGTCGAAATAAATCTCTGGCAAGTAGCGATTGTTGCCTTTTGAAAAGCTCAATTCCAAAGAACCATCTCGCCAAAACGGGCGGCGGCACTCATAGCCAAAAGAAGCAACTTTGTTTCTGAAATCAGTCGTTGCTGTTTCAATCTGTTTCAAAACTTCGTCTTTGTTAGTCTGTGTAACTGTGAATGTCATAAAAAATACCTCTCAAAAAGTGTTCAAGTTATGCTTGCATATTAAGGTATTGTGGTTATTGTTCAAGGGCTTATTGCTTATTTTTATCTCTTTTTTGTTCAAAAGAATGTACGAGGCTTTACCAAATACATTCTTTTGCTCTAAAAGAATATGCTTTTAATCAATAATCAAATGCTTTTAGTGCAAAATCATTTGATTTTGTGCAAAAATAACTTTCTTTTGTGTCAAAATTATCTGCTTTTAGTCTAAAATCACATACTTTTTGATTAAAAGCAAATAGTTTTTCTTTTGCGCTTGCATTTATTTCAGCATAATATCCGCAAATCGCACAATATCATCTTCTGTCATTGGCGTTGAGAAACATATTGAAATTGCAATCAGCAGTTCCCCCTTGTCATCAAATACTTCAATCGTGTGCGAATCTTTGTGATACCGATACACTCTGCCATATTATCGAAAATCTGCTTATACGCTTCAATCGCATATTCGGCGACAAAAAGCGTAAACAAAGCGTTTTCGGTTATTCGGTGCGTAGCTTCGGTATGAGCGTAACGCCCTAAATATTTATTTTCAATTGCTTTTCTTGCCTTTTCGATTTCTCGACGAACGTCGTCGAAATATTCTTTGTCTTTGTTTGTCATTCTTTCACCCCACAGTTTGTCATTCTTTTACCTCTTTCACGTCAACAAGGTGTATCGCATACACAGGCTTATCAATGTGTAAGTCTGTACCTTTGCCGTCCACCATTGCAATCTTCGTTATTGTAGCGGTCATAAAGTGCTTGGTATATCCTAGCCGAAGCCTACACGGGATATTACAATTCTCTCCCTCCGCGCCCTTGCTTCGCAGAACCCTCATTGCATTTATCCTTAATCCCTTAGGATACTCACAAAAAATACGGTCTGTCCAATATGGCTTAACCTCACGATACTCAACGGTTTTCTCTCCGCTTTTAATCTTGTCATACCACTGCTTCTTCAACGGAAATATCAGCATTGTTCATTCTCCCTCAAAAAATCCTCTGTTTGTGAAAAAAGAACTGTGGCATCACAAATATTTGCCTGCTGCCACCGTCTTAAAAGTTCTTTTGCTTTGGTGAGTTCTCCCCACACTTCTGCACATTCTTTATTACAAATCTGTTCTGAATACCATTTTATCCTTTCTTTCAGTTCTGCGTTTTCTTTTTCAAGTTCGACTATACGCTTTTCAATCGGCTTTAAATATTCATCAGTAACGGCACACAACCTCAAAATATCAACGGGCTTATTCAGTCCTAATATTTCTGAAACTTTATCAAAGAAGTTTGCATATTTTTCTTTCATTTCAATCGTCATTTCTCACCCTCTTTATTTGCTTCGTAAAAAGCCCTTGCAAAAGACTGACAGCAAAGACTTCTCAAGTCAGCGTCGGTCTTTATGTAAGCGGCAAATGGCTTAAACTCATCGATGTACTTCAATGCGCTTTTATGCTGGAACGGTAAAGCAGGTTTCGTATCACCTCTTTTTGTACGAACGTACAATTCATTTATCTTGTTAGGCACATCATCAAAGTTGCTATATTTCTTTTCTGGAATCGTGAAATTACCCCACAAAGCAGTTTTCTTTGTCCACGGGCTTCCGTATTCCCACGGCTGATACACGAGGCGTGGTTTTCCTAAAACTTGCCGTAAAGCACTTGTTGCAGGATTTTCCAACACCCACCATTTCGGGTTAACTTCGTCGATAATCCGCAAACAGTGATTAACCAAGAACATACCGCTTGCAACGTCTTTCGGTTTTCCGCCGCTTCTAGCACGAGATAAATCCGTACAGACAGGATTAGCGATTACTCCGTAAACAGCCGTAACGCCGAAATCTTCACGCAACTTTTCAGCAGTCAGATTTTACACGCCGTAGTCTTTGCCGATACGAATAACACGATAATTTTCATCACACTGAAACGGGTAAGAGTCAGAGCCTAAATCAGCGCATAAATGCAAAATCGTCTTCATTTTCACCACCAGTTATCGTCTGTAAGCATAAGCATTACATACATCAAAAGGGCAATCGCAACCACAATAAAAATTGCAATCATTGTTTATCTCCTCTTTACCGCAACTAAAAACAGCATACTCTTTTTACTTTTACCAGAAACCAACCGTGATTCTTCATAAATTAAATCTTCTGCGCTTAAAGCAGATAAAACTTGCTTATGCGATATTCCCAATTTCACAGAAATAGCATTAACCGAAATTCCGTTTTCACTTCTCTGTATAAGACTCAATATCTGACTTCTTATCGTTATTTTTGTCGAATCTATAGCTTCTCCCTTTTGTTTCATAAACAACCCCACTTTCTGAAAGCCTATCAACAAAAGCTCCTCCGACATATTCGTAAAAAGACTTTTTATTTGCAAAATTGCCGATTAAGATAGAACTCCTACAGTTGTTATACAAAGCATTAAACACTCTAAAAAGTTCTCTTTTTTCATCTTCGCTTTTTGCACGACCAATTTCATCAATAACGGTCAAATCTCTTTTTACAAGAGTTTCAATCACTTTGGCAGGAGTTACAGCAGAGCTAAAACTTTGAGCACTTCGTAATCTGTCTACAATATCAAAACTTTCGTAATAATGAGCAGACATATATTGTTTTTCAGATACATAAAAGCTATATTCATTTTCAATTTCCGTCTGCAAAATTTCTCGAATCGCGGCACTTGCTAAATGAGTTTTGCCAGTACCAGCATTACCAATTAGTACCAATGTTCGCCATTTTCCTTGTTTTACTTCTTGCAAAAAAGATTTTACAACTCCAAACAATTCTTTTCGTTCGGTTGTATTTGTTTCGAAAGTTTTGAAACTTTCGTGAAAATACCTTTTTGGTACTCCAGCTCTTTCATAGAACTTCTGTGCATCAAAAGCTCTACGTTGCTTAACCTCTTGCTCTTGCGCATCACTATATACAGCAAATTGCGAGAGCGTAAAACTGTCAAAAAACTTCTGCATTACAGAACTCCTAGATACTGTGTAATATCATCTGTTGCCATTTGAGGCTCTTTTTTGCCATAACTATTACTTTCCCAGTATCTAATTGCCGCTTGCCAATTTTTCATCGAGTTCTTCCCTGTTTTCCACCCATTCGCTTCATAGTACGCATACCACTGCTCTGGATTTACTTGATAGCCTTTATCGCGTACAAATGTTTTTACTTCCTCCAAAGAGGGCTTCTTAAAAACATTCTTTTTCAATTCCTGTTTTTGACCTTGTAAATCAACTTCCGCTTCTGATTGTTCAGCCATATTTTCATCATTGCAATTCTCTGATACGACAGATTCCGTAATCTGTTCTCTATCGTCGATTTCAGCCTTTATGCAATCTTTGCGAGGTCTGCCACGTTTCCCACCCTGTTGCTTAGATTGCATTGAATCTATAGACAGCTTTATAGGTATCCAAAGCGCCTTTTCAACTCCGCTCAATTCAGGATCTTTACCATACAGCCCATATTCGCAGATATACGCATAAAATCTCATACGCATATCTGCTTCAAGTTCATTGAGCATTTCATAGAATGATTCAAAAAACACAAAACCCGTCATTTCTTACCGCCTATTTTCTGGCAATTCAGGCGCGTCTGCTCTGCGATTTCGCAAATACCCCTCAATCATCGCAATCAACTGCGCCGCCGTCTTTTCCTTGCTCATTGCAAGATAGCTTTTCATCTCATCGCTTGAAAAGACATTCTGTCCGTTCAGATACTTTGCCGCACAAAGTTCGTGTAATCGTGCGCTTTCTGCGTCTGTTGCTTCTTTACCATCCGCATATACCGTTTTCGGTTTCGGCTTTTGCTGTGCAGTTGCTTGCTTTTCCGCGTTTGCTTGCTGTTGCACATTGCGGTCAAAAGTCGCCGCGTCAATGTCTTCATCGCTTGTAATACCGAGCATTGCGGTTAGGCAATAGCGTTTCATATACGAAATAGCCGACCCCACTTCTTGCACAGGATTAGAGCCTTTCATTGTAATCTTAGGCAATACAACACTGTCTTCAATGTACTGCCCTGACTTTGAAAAAATGCGTGTTGTTATCGTCATAGGTGTGTCATTCTCACCACCTGCAACACTCTGCATAAAAGCAAGCCCGTATTTGTGCATTACAGGCTTAATACCGCTCACAATCGTATCAAGCTCTGTATACTTGTAGTTAAAAGCCTTTTTGTTTTTCGGGAACGTAGGAAGTTCGTTCTGAACTTCTACTAACGCACCCAAAACATCAATAATATTTTCGCTCTGAATCATCTCGTACCTCCATTAAAACGGAATATCCATATCATCGCTAGGATAAGGAATATCTTCTGCAAAACCGCCTTGATTTTCTGCATACGGCTTGCCAGCATTTGTATCAACCTTGTTCGGATTCGGCGCACTGTTCTCTCTCGGCTGTACAAATTGCACTGTATTTGCAACAATCACAACTTTGCTGTAATTGTTCCCGTCTTTTTGCCACCTTTGCTGTTGCAAATATCCTGTAATCGCAATTTGCTTACCTTTACCGCTGTATTTCTGCACATTTTCCGCTGTTTTCCCGAAAAGCTGTACATCAAAAAAACTTGCTTGTTCAACCCATTGGTCGCCTTGCTTTGTACTGCGATTAACCGCCAGCGATATTGTCGCCATTGCCGTACCGCTCTGCGAATATCGCAATTCAACATCTTTCGTTAGTCTTCCTACTAACACAACATTGTTAATGTCTGACATTTTATCTCCTTACACCATTTCATTATCGCGCCCGCACAAATGCGCTTCGTGATGAGCATTATCAGCGGTAGAAATACAAGCGCGACGATTATCACGCATTTTCTTGTATTCAGCCTCCGTCATATTGTCAAAATGTTCGTGCCAGATTTTCGCGGCTGTTTTATGCGTTTGAAGTGTTGTAAACGCATAATCCAATAGCGAAATCGACAGTTCGTATATACGGCACGGATTGCCAAAACTGTCAACTTTCAGTTTTTCCCCTTGTTTGATATAAGGGTTTAACGACGATATTATATCATCGCAAAAATCAGCAACCGCCATATACTCTTCATCGCAATTACATTTATTCATCGCGTCCTCCTACAATATTTTGGTAAATCAACAGTATAGAATACAAAGCGTAATAATGCTGTTGTGCTTTTGACATCAAATCTTGCAGTTGTTTATCCGCAAAACCCTCTCCCTGTTTTGTCTCATCATTGCAATCAAATGCGTCGTACATTTTTTTTGCATATTGATTTAACATCGTAACCGACGAATTAAGCCGCCTATAGAACGGGAATATCATCAATCGGTAGTAATGCCGCTCTACATTGGTCAAAAGACGTATTTTTGCTTGCAACCAAAGAGCTTTTTCAGGATTATGCTGCGATAAGCCCGAGGTTATGCAATACAACGTAACAGCGTGGTCAGAAGAATCTTTCCATTCTTGAAACGCACCTGCCGCTTGCAACAGTGCCTCTGGATTTCGACCAAATTCATCAATTACAGCTCTTGCCGCAATATCAATTCCCTCTGCGGTGTCAATGGGATAATTCCATTCAACACCGTTTTCTGAAATGCTTGTAACTTTTATTTCCATTTTGCACTCCTTTTGAACTCAAACCGCAAACTCGCGGCTTGGTCTGAACCAAAACCCATTGAAAACAGCAAACACTCTTTCAGATTGCCTGAAAATTGACTTCCTTTGAAATAAGCAATATAAAAATTACCTTTTCTCTGTATTTTCATAGGTCAATCTCCTAATAAAATAAGCCTGATGACTTCCCTACAAAATCAACAGGCTTCAACTGCCGTAAAAGCAGCAATCAGAAATGTAGGGCTTTTCTCATTGCTCTTTTTCTATAAAAACTTATTTTTAAGTTTTTATAATTCTATTATAACTTAAAAATAAGAAATGTCAATATAAAAAATCTTAATTTTAAGATTTTTTTTCCGAAATATAAAATATGGACGATTTTCAAAATGCAGAAATCTGGCGAAGAATAAACAATCTCATAAAAGTTCAGAATCTTACTCAAAGTTCTGTTTCTACTTTATGCGGTTTTAGTCCTCGTAGAATCCAAAATCTTTCTGGTGGCAATAGACTTCCCGACGCTATCGAGATATGTAAAATCGCAAAAGCTCTAAACACATCTGTTGAATATCTCATTACAGGCAAGGAAAATGAAACCAAAAAAGAAGTCCTTGACCTTGCTGCCGACATAAACTCTCTACCTCCAACCTTTCAAAACGCTGTCCGCGTAATCATTGACCAACTTAAAGCTCTTTCAAACCCTGTGCGGTGAACTTGCTCCCGTGCAATATTTCTTGTGGTAGTCAGCAAGCGTTTTATCTGTTTGCTCAAGCCATTCTGCCACCGTTTCCCTCGACCACACCTTGCGACCCTGTATATATGCATCAGGAATCGCACCTTTCGGCTGATACCAACGATTATTCTTCATCGTTGAAAATGCTCCGCCGCCACGCAATTTGTAGCACGTTTCAAGGTCATACCATTGCGCATTAAGGCTTGAATCTTGACTAGCAATAACAGCCTTGAAAGTTGTAAGCACATCGGGAAGCATTGCTAAAAGCTGTTCAATACTGCCATTGTCATCAATCTTGACTGTCATACTTCACTCCTTAAAAAAAAAGCCCATAGGTTGAGTGTGTGATACCTACGGGCTTTAATTGCCTAACAGCAATCAAGAAAACACACTCACCTCTCTTCATTGCTGTTAAAGTTTTATATTTGAAACTTTATATTTATATTATGTGCAAAAATGAAACATTTGTCAATAAAATTTACAATAAAAAGTTGTATTTTTGCGCATTTTTTTATGCGATAATAAAAATATGGATATTGCGATTGATTTTTGGAAACGAGTAAATGCAAAAATAAAAGCAGCTAGTACAAAACAACAAACCGTTGCTGAACAATGTGATTTGTCTTACCAAACTTTCAGGGGGTGGGTTACAAGACAAGTATTTCCAGATGCCTATCAAGCATACAAAATAGCGACCAATCTTAATACAACCGTAGAATATTTTTTGACTGGGATTGAAAGCAAAAGTCCTATACAAAATAATGTCTTGATGGGCTCCCACCAGGATTCCTGGGAAGGGATCCAGCCG
The DNA here is from genome assembly GCA_937893155.1 of uncultured Treponema sp. GTDB lineage: Bacteria > Spirochaetota > Spirochaetia > Treponematales > Treponemataceae > Treponema_D. The sequence goes on from CALBGU010000238.1 coordinate 7,738, forward strand.
ACGGAAACGGA
>CALBGU010000239.1 GCA_937893155.1 uncultured Treponema sp.
CGTACTTGGCCATTATGAAGATGATGCTGACCATGCAGATTATCTGGATATGGCCAGCCAGCATGTTGGCGAAAAGACGCACAGTGAGCGAAAGGGGCTTGACCAGGGCGCTGAATATCTCGATCGGAGCCATGATGGGCTTGAGGAAGCCGGGGACGTCGGGATTGACCAGCTCCTTGTAGTAGTGCCTTGTGCCAGTGAGGTTTACGGTGAAGAAGGTGAACAGGGCCAGCACCAGGGTGCAGGCTATGTTGCCGGTGAGGTTGGCCCCTCCGGGGAAGAAGGGGATGATGCCGAGGAAGTTGTTCAGCAGTATGAACAGGAAGGCCGTCGTGAGATAGGGACTGTAGCGGAGATAGTCCTCGCCTATGTTCTCCTTTGCCATGTCGTGCACCATCAACACGAGCGGCTCCATGAAGGCGGCAAGGCCCCGCGGAGCCTCCTTCAGGGCGTCGTGCCTGCGGTACCATCGGGCCGTGAGAAGAATCAGCACCACCAGGAGCAGCGAGCTCATCATCAGCGAGAGCACGTTCTTGGTAATGGAGATGTCGAGGGGCCGGCTGCCGTCGGCTTCGACTATCTTCCCCTCGTGCGGCTCGCCCTTGCCCGCAATTCTCAGAGCAACCCCCTCTGACTGGTGCAACAGCCGCTTCGAGGAGAAGCAGTGCCAGGAGCCGTCGTGCGTGCGGACTATCACCGGCAGATAGATTGCCACCGGGCCTTTCGCGGTGGTGAACAGGTGCCACTCGTAGGAGTCGCCTATATGCTCGAAGATGACCGAGGACACGTCGACGTCCTGCGCCGACGCCATGACCGGCATCAGCAGCACGAGCAGAAGTGTCCAAAGCCTTTTCATTCCGCGCAGATTTCGATTTTGTCTCCGGAAACCCGCACCACGCCGCTCCGTATGGCCAGAGTCTCTTCGCCGGTGGCTGATTCCCAGCGTATTGTGCCCTCGGAGAGGGTGGATATTATAGGGGCGTGGCCCGGCAGCACCGTGAACGGGGCCTGCGAGCCGGGGAAGAAAATCTTCCCGGTCTCGAAAGTCCTGTTCGACTCCGGCGTGTAGAGGGTCACCGTCATGCCTTGGCCTCCGCGAGTATCTTTTCGCCCTTGGCGATTGCTTCTTCTATTGTGCCCACGTTCAGGAAGGCCTGCTCGGGCAGATAGTCGCACTCGCCGTCGAGTATCTTCTTGAAGCCGTCAATGGTGTCCTGTATGTCCACCATGACGCCCGGGACTCCGGTAAACTGTTCCGCCACCTGGAAGGGCTGGCTCAGGAACCGCTGCACGCGGCGGGCGCGGTTCACGGTGAGCTTGTCTTCGTCGGAGAGTTCGTCCATGCCGAGTATGGCGATGATGTCCTGCAGCTCCTTGTTGCGCTGGAGTATCTGCTTGACCCTCTGGGCGGTGTCGTAGTGCTCCTGGCCCACTATGTTCGGGTCGAGGATGCGGGAGGTGCTCTCCAGCGGGTCGACCGCCGGATAGATGCCGAGGGCCGTTATCTTGCGGCTCAGCACCGTGGTGGCGTCGAGGTGGCTGAAGGTGGTGGCGGGAGCGGGGTCCGTGAGGTCGTCCGCCGGCACGTAAACCGCCTGCACGGAGGTAATCGACCCGTTCTTGGTGGAGGTGATGCGCTCCTGCATCTGGCCCATTTCGGTGGCCAGGGTGGGCTGGTAACCCACCGCGGAAGGCATGCGGCCCAGAAGGGCGCTCACCTCGGAACCGGCCTGGGTGAAACGGAAGATGTTGTCGATGAAGAAGAGGATGTCCTTCGGGGACTCCGGATCGGTGCTGTCGCGGAAGCTCTCCGCCAGCGTCAGGCCGCTCAGGGCCACGCTGCTGCGGGCTCCGGGGGGCTCGTTCATCTGCCCGAAGACCATGGCCACCTGGCTCTTCGCAAGCTCATCAGGGTCTACCAGGGACAGGTCCCACCTGCCCTCTGCCATGGCCTTGTTGAAGGCCTCGCCGTAGCGGATGACGTTAGACTCTATCATCTCCCGGATGAGGTCGTTGCCCTCGCGGGTGCGCTCGCCCACGCCGGCGAAGACGCTGAAGCCGTTGTGCTTCTTGGCGATGTTGTTGATGAGCTCCTTGATGAGCACCGTCTTTCCGACTCCGGCGCCGCCGAACAGGCCTATCTTGCCGCCCTTGAGATAGGGCTCCAGAAGGTCTATGACCTTGATTCCGGTATAAAGCACCTCCTGGGTGGTGGTGAGGTCTTCGAACTTGGGGGGATCGCGGTGGATGGGAAGCTGGCCCTCGCGGCTGAGGGGGCCGAGGCCGTCGATGGTCTCGCCCACCACGTTCATCACGCGGCCCCTTATCCGGGCGCCTGCGGGCATGCGGATGGGAGCGCCGGTGTCCTCGGCCTCCAGGCCTCTCTGCAGGCCGTCGGTGGAGTCCATGGCGACGCACCTCACGGTGTCTTCTCCTATGTGCTGCTGGACCTCCATGATGAGGGTGCGGCCGTCGGGACGCTGAACTTTCAGGGCGTCGTGGATGGACGGGAGCACCTTCTCCTCATTGGCGACGGTCTTGAAGTGGACGTCCACCACCGGACCTATTATCTGGGAAATATGACCTTTTGATGCGGGCATTGGTTCGGGTTTTTGGTTGCAATTTTTCAAAGTTACTGAAAAAAGATTTCTTAAACAAAAAAGAAATTCCTACATTGCAAATGCCTCCACATTTCGTATAAAATGAAACATTATTTCTCAGTCGCGTTTCTATTCCTATTGTCCTCGACTTCTTTCGCGCAGACTTTCGTGCAGAAGTACGGCCAGCTCGTGAGACAGTGTTTCACGTTACCCCAACCCTAATTCGAAGTGCTCAGACAGGTCCATTCAAGTGAGGGCACTGTTTCCACATTCCCCAGGAGTGTTCAGGTACTATACTCCAAGGTTTTTGGTTATTTTTTGCGTCATGCCGGATTTCACCCCATTTTCGGCATGGCTCGGGATTTTTCGGGCACCCATGCCGGATTTCACCCCATTTCGGGCATGGCTGCCGCGCTTTGTTTGGATATTCCGTTGATTCTTCCTACATTTGGTCGTAGGAGGAGGAATATCATGGGGACTTTCAGGAAGCTGCTCATAGCGGTCGCGGGACTCGTCTGCTGTCTGCCCGTTTTCGGGAAGGCGGAAGTGTCCCGCAACCTTCCTCATAGCACAGGGACACTCCTCACCCGGTATTACATCGGCGGCAGGTATGAGCTTGACGTAATCCCGTCCGGAACGAAGGAGAGGCTCTACCTCGGAGGTGATGCCTGGGGGCGCCTGCGAGACCCCTTCACGAAGACGGCCTACGCCCCCGGCAGCGAGCCGGAACTTCTGCTCGGACGCGGCTTCACCGGCCATGAGCACCTGTCCTGGTGCGGGCTCATCAACATGAACGCCCGGCTCTACGATCCCCTCACCGGCCGCTTCCTCAGCCCCGACCCCTACGTTCAGGCGCCCGACTTTACACAAAACTTCAACAGGTACTCCTATGCGCTCAACAATCCGCTGAAGTATACCGATGAAAGTGGGGAAGTTGTTGTTTCGGCTCTTCTAATTTCGATTGGAGTTGGAGCAATTGTAAATGTCGCTTTTAATTGGAAGAATATTGACAATTTTGTGGAGGGACTAACTATGGCAGCTGTCGGCGGCGGTGCGGGGGCTTTAGCCGCACTTACTGGAGGTTCTAGCATAGGTGTTCAATTGCTTGCTGGTCTAGGTGTTGGAGCCGCAAATTCGGCAGCTAACAACGTTGTGAAACAATTGGGCGATTCTGGCAATGGCTATTTTGATTGGGGAGAAGTTGGACGTTCGGCTCTTAGTGGTGCTTTTACGGGGGGCGTCACGGCAGGCTTCAATAATATAATAAATGGAGGCAGTATCTCAAATGTATTAGATAAAATGAATATTGATAACTATTTATGGAGAAATATTGTAGGAAATTCTATTGAGGGGGCAGCCACGGGATTGATTGCAGGCGCGGCAAATGGAATTGGAGGACAATTCGTGACAAATGGATTCAAACATGAATGGGATTGGACACAAATTGGAGTGAGCGCTCTCTTTGGGGTTGCAATTGGCGGTGTTATGGGGGCTGCTAATGGATTTATTACAGAGGGAATATATCAAGCTCAACGCAAATATGGCTACGATAAAAACTTTAGAAGTAGTGATTTTGCAGAGGCTTTGGGAGAACGTGCTGGTGATATAGCTGCTAATCTTGAAGCATCAGGAGTGGGTAGTCTTTGGCCATGGGGGCATGATTATGCAAATAGAACCATAGAATTAGCAGGTTCTATTTGCATAGGCATTCTCTCTGGAAGATGTACTATCAACATTGATCCTTACGCACCAATGGTTCCTTCTGTTCCAACATACTATGTTCCCAAACTATAAGTAAAATGACTTCTATGTTACAATCAAAATACACCATATCATATTATTTTGTATACGCGTTATTGGTTCTTATAATAATGCTCATATCATACGCGATATTATATTCAGTATGGGATGGCTATTACAAATACCTGCTTAGAAATAATGGAGAACAAGTAGTTGCAACAATAATTAGAAAAGACAACGGAAGGGCACAATATGACATTGAGTATAATGGTGTCTATTATCGGCGATGGATATCATTATCAAAAAAAGCGTATAGGCGTATACAAATTGGAGATAAATTCTATGCTTTGGTTTTACCGGACAAGTTGCGATATGACCATGAGGGCGGAATAACCCCCAGATGTTTTACAATTATTCTAGAGCCTCTGCCTGAATCTCAACAACAGATTGATGAAGAAAATAAACGAATTATTAATATGTATGAAAGCACTAAGGAATAATCAGAATGCCTTTTACTCCCTGAACTCTTGGTTGTACTGGTATCATCAGCATTTTCGCGCTGGTAGCACTTCCGAACCATATGCCCTTGATTTCAATGGTTAAGGATACGAAGGCGCAACTGATTGGGTTTTGGTTATGTCTCTGCACTTTGTTTGGATATTCCGTTGATTCTTCCTACATTTGGTCGTAGGAGGAGGAATATCATGGGGACTTTCAGGAAGCTGCTCATAGCGGTCGCGGGACTCGTCTGCTGTCTGCCCGTTTTCGGGAAGGCGGAAGTGTCCCGCAACCTTCCTCATAGCACAGGGACACTCCTCACCCGGTATTACATCGGCGGCAGGTATGAGCTTGACGTAATCCCGTCCGGAACGAAGGAGAGGCTCTACCTCGGAGGTGATGCCTGGGGGCGCCTGCGAGACCCCTTCACGAAGACGGCCTACGCCCCCGGCAGCGAGCCGGAACTTCTGCTCGGACGCGGCTTCTGCGGCCACGAACACCTGACAGCCTTCGGGCTCATCAACATGAACGCCCGGCTCTACGACCCGGTCACCGCACGCTTCCTAAGCCCCGACCCGTACGTCCAGGCACCCGACTTCTCCCAAGGCTTCAACAGGTACTCCTACTGTCTGAACAATCCGCTGAAGTATACCGATGAGAGCGGAGAGATATTTGGTATTGATGATGCCGTCATAATAGGCGCACTTATAATAGCCGGCGCATCCATGGCAACCGATTATGGAATCCAAGTCTTCTCAAATTATATCGAATCCAAGAGTAATCCTGATATGACACCAAGGGATATTTGGTTTAACAAAATTGACTGGTTTGATATAGGAATCTCTGGGATAATAGGTGGCATAACTGGAGGATATGGAATTGCAGCTGAATCCGGTCAAACCATAAGCAAATTCGGGATATTCTTACTTAGACACACAAAACTTGTTAAAGCAGGGGAAATATTTCTAACATCCGCCGTTGATATCACAGGAGAAGGTGTTCAGGATGTAACCTTTAAACAATTCTCGCAAAGATTTGTCACGGGAATTGTAACAATGGAGGTTACAGACCAGTTAAGTAAAACTCTAACTCGAGATAATATGGTAAAAGAGAATGTTCTTCCTGAACAGGTACATCACTTTGCCACAAACAAAAATAAATTTTACACTCCTCAGATGCAGGAGATTGCTAATAAATATGGGTTAGATTTGGATGGCGATTGGAATAAAGCATTGATGAGGCATTTAGGTCGTCACCCTAATGAATATCATGACTTCATTTTACAAACAATGTATCTAATCGATTCAGAGGCTGCTGGAGATACTCAAAAGTTTCTTGCGCTATATGACTTGTACATAAAACAAGTTGTTTTAAATAATCCTGAACTATTAAGAAAATCTGGTTGGAGGTTTTAATTATGAATTACTATTGGCTGACCGTTAATAATAATCTGGTATCAACTGTCGCGTTTGCTCCCCAAGGGACAGCTTTGTCACATGAACTGATCTCTGAGGTAGAAAATGATAATACTCTTCCGTTTTCTTTAAAATTGCACGAGGTAACCGTTGGTGATAAACTGGTAAAAGGCGAATTGAGCGATCATTTTTCTGCTTACCAGCCCAACAGTTTGGCTTGGCCCCTAATGTCAGAAAAGATGCAGTCTATAATAGCTTCACACTTAACTGGACTGGAACAGGTTGAATGGAAAGAAGTGACGGTTGAAGGACGTACATCATCAAGATTGTATTATATCCCATTTTTTACATCAGAACTTGACACAATAAACATGGCCGAAAGTATCATTGTCCCATCATCTGGTATCGTATTGAAACCCTGCTTCAAGAGAGAGAAAATAGAGAAGTTAGCCATATTTCATGGATATAGTAGGTTCTGGAAAATCACGACTCAGATTTATATCAATGAAGAAATAAAGAATGACTTAATAGATTCTCATCTATTCGAACTATCATTTAGCAGGATAAACATCAAGTAAGCAGAGTAACTTATAGTATAGTGTTCATCACCATATTAAGCCATGAGTATAAGAATTATCAAAGGGAACATTTTCAAAGTCAAACTTGCGAATGGAGTTATCCGATACTTTCAGTTTGTCGGGAAAGATAAATCCGAGTTGAATAGTGATGTGATAGCGATATTCAAAAAACATTACTCGGAAGAACTAACCAGCCCGGAAATGGTATTAAATGATACAATTGAATGCTTTATGACAATATGAGTTCATGAATAATGCAGAAGGAATAATAACACATAGATTTTTTAGGCCAAAAAAATGATGAACAACACGATTTATAATTATCTATCCAAAAACGGAATTGATATCTCTCGCGCGCATGGATCCATCCTATGTGATTTGAAAGATTATCCATCCTATTATTGGGGGCTCAAGGAAAATAATACGCGCGAATTCATGGAGTTATGTCAAAAAGAAAAAATACCTATTATAGGAATTGATGTCTTAACAAATGAAAATGACTTTTACGAATTATCTTTTGATATTTGGTGTTATCAAAGAAAAGAAGATGAAAAAGATGATAGTTTTTTATTAAACTCTATCAAGGGTGCCTCGGATTACATAAAACATTTCCATCAAAAAAAAAGGACTGCTCTTTTCGTTTACAGTTGACGAAATGCTAGCGAATTATTAGAAGTTGTTAAAATTAAAATATTTATGCGTCATGAACAAAAGTATAATATAAAAAGACATTGAAATGGGAAGACAAAACACTATTTTTAGGAACCAATAGACTATGTAATTATATGAAAGAGTATTTCCCTACTATCGGCAAGATTCCTTTCGAAGGAACCGCCAGCAAGAATCCCCTTGCATTTCATTATTATGACGCTGAGCGCATCGTGCTCGGAAAACCCATGAAGGAGTGGCTGCGCTTCGCGATGGCGTGGTGGCACACCCTCGGCCAGGCCTCCGGCGACCAGTTCGGCGGACAGACACGCTCTTATGAGTGGGACAAGGGCGAATGCCCCTACTGCCGTGCCCGCAACAAGGTGGACGCGGGATTCGAGATCATGACCAAACTCGGCATCGAGTATTTCTGCTTCCACGATGTCGACCTCGTAGAGGATACCGACGACATCGCCGAGTATGAGGCCCGCCTGAAGGATGTCACGGACTACATCCTCGAGAAGATGAACCAGACCGGCATCAAGAACCTCTGGGGCACTGCCAACGTGTTCGGCCACAAGCGTTATATGAACGGCGCAGCTACCAATCCCGACTTCGATGTTGTGGCCCGTGCAGCCGTGCAGATCAAGAACGCACTCGACGCCACCATCAAACTCGGCGGCGAGAACTATGTGTTCTGGGGAGGACGTGAAGGCTACAGCAGTCTGCTCAACACCCAGATGCAGAGGGAGAAAGACCATCTCGCCAATATGCTGAAGGCAGCCCGCGACTATGCCCGCAGCAAGGGCTTCAAGGGCACCTTCCTCATCGAGCCCAAACCCATGGAACCCACCAAGCATCAGTACGATGTCGATACCGAGACTGTTATCGGATTCCTCCGCGCCCACGGACTCGACAAGGACTTCAAGGTGAATATCGAGGTCAATCATGCAACCCTCGCAGGACATACTTTCGAGCATGAGCTTGCAGTGGCGGTGGACAACGGCCTGCTCGGAAGCATCGATGCCAACCGCGGCGACGCCCAGAACGGCTGGGACACCGACCAGTTCCCGGTAGATGCCTTTGAACTTACCCAAGCCATGCTGCAGATTATCCGTAACGGCGGTCTGGCTCCGGGCGGATCGAACTTCGATGCCAAGCTGCGTCGCAATTCCACGGATCCCCAGGACATCTTCATCGCCCACATCAGCGCAATGGATGCAATGGCCCACGGATTGCTTAATGCCGCTGAAATCGTAGAAAAGAGCCCCATCCCTGCAATGGTGAAGGAGCGCTACGCTTCGTTCGACAGCGGACTCGGAAAGAAGTTCGAAGAAGGCAACCTCAGCCTTGAGGAACTCTACGATTATGCAAAGCAGAACGGTGAGCCCAGGCAGATCTCCGGCCAGCAGGAACTCTACGAAACCCTCGTGAACATCTACAGCGTATAACATGGCCTCTTACAGACAAACTGGCAGCCGGGCCTATCTTACCGGCATAGTGCTGGTGGCCGTGATCGGAGGACTTCTCTTCGGTTACGATACGGCCGTCATTTCCGGAGCGGAGAGGGGCCTGCAGGCCTTCTTCGGCAGCGCCGCCGATTTCAGCTATACCGACGGCCTGCACGGCTTCACCACCTCCAGCGCCCTCATCGGCTGCATAATCGGAGCGTTGATCTCCGGCTTCATGGCATCGCGCCTGGGGCGCAAGAGGTCCCTTTTCGCCGCCGGCATCATGTTCTTCCTTTCGGCCCTGGGCTCATACCATCCCGAATTCCTCTTCTTCCAGAAGGGAGTCGCGACCAAGAGTCTTCTGGTGGCATTCAACCTCTACCGCATTCTGGGAGGCGTAGGCGTCGGACTCGCTTCAGCCCTTTGCCCTATGTACATCGCGGAGGTGGCGCCTGCAAACAAGAGGGGAACCCTTGTGAGCTGGAACCAGTTCGCAATCATTTTCGGCCAGCTTGTGGTATACTTCGTGAACTTCCTCATCATCCGTTCCCACGCAAACGACCCTGCGGTTGTGGAGTGGACCAACAGCATAGGCTGGAGGCTGATGTTCGTAAGCGAAGCAGTGCCAGCCGCGCTGTTTTCCATCCTGATCCTTCTGGTGCCGGAAACGCCCCGTTACCTTGCACTCAACGGCCAGGATGACAAGGCCCTTACCGTGCTGAGCAACATAAACGGAGAGCCCAAGGCCCGCGAGATTCTCGCCGAAATCAAGGCGACGGCCGTCGAAAAGACGGAGAAACTCTTCAGTTATGGCTGGATGGTTATTTTCATCGGTTGCATGCTGAGCGTGTTCCAGCAGATCATTGGCATCAATGCCGTGCTATACTTCGCGCCGCGAATATTCGAATCGATGGGTATGGGCAATCCTATGTTCCAAACTGTGCTCATGGGAGTGATCAACATTACATTCACTCTGGTGGCCGTATTCACAGTAGAGAAACTCGGCCGCAAACCTCTGCTCATAACAGGCTCTCTCGGTATGGCTGTGGGTGCGATCGGGGTGGCACTTTCGAATGTGGTAACATTGCCGGCCATCATCCCCGTGATAAGCATTATGGTTTACAGTGCCTGCTTTATGTTCAGCTGGGGTCCCATCTGCTGGGTATATATCTCGGAACTCTTCCCGAATACCATCCGCAGCCAGGCAACGGCCATCGCCGTCGCATTCCAGTGGATATTCAACTTTATTGTATCCAGCACCTTCGTGCCTCTCTACAACTACAGTCACTTCCTCGCATATGCCATCTACGGAGGCATCTGCATCATAGCGGCCATCTTCGTATGGCGCCTCGTGCCCGAAACCAAGGGAAAAACTCTGGAAGATATGACTGCGCTCTGGAGAGGAAGAAAATGAGGCGTCTGACTATATTTCTGTTGCTCGCACTCTGTGCTTGCGGCAGGCCTGCCTATGAGGCAGTATTCACTCCTTTCGTCTATACTGACGGGGGGAGTGAAACTGTTCCTGAAGGCTGCTACGCCAACCCCATTCTGAAAGGATTCTACCCTGATCCGTCTATCTGTCGCAAGGGGAACGACTATTATATGGTGACTTCCACCTTCCAGTATTTTCCCGTGATTCCGGTGTTTCACAGCACGGACCTGATTCACTGGGAACAGTGCGGTTCGGTGCTGGACAGCGACGAGCAGATATCCTTCACCCGAAAGAAGATGAACCTCGGCAACTTCGCCCCGGGAATCTCCTACAATCCTGCCGACGGCAAATTCTACGTCGCCTGCACCCAGGTGGGCGGTGGCCTCGGAAACTGGTACTGCACCAGCGAGGATCCTTCCTCGGGCAGATGGGACGGCCCATTCGTTATAAGGGGCGTGCGGGGGATAGACCCTGAGTTCTTCTTCGACGAAGACGGCCGTGCCTGGTATCTGACCTGCACCCAGCCCGAAGATGCAGGGTCGCACAGGACTTATTCCTGCGAGTTTGCGATAGTGATGTGGGAGTTCGACTGCGCCCACCGTGAGATCAGCAGCGGCCCGCGCATAATTGCCCGCGGAGGTGCGCATCCCGAAGATCATCCCGACAATCTCGAAGGACCTCATCTTTTCAAAGTGGATGGAAAATACTTTCTGATCTGCGCGGAGGGAGGTACGGAACGCTTCCACAGGGAAGTGGCATTCAGTTCGCCCAGCCTCGACAAGATTTTCGAGCCCTGTGCGCATAATCCCATCCTCACTCAGAAAGACCTGCTTGCGGGCAGACCGGACATTGTGACCTGCACAGGCCATGCCGATATGGTGCAGACTCAGGGCGGCCGCTGGTATTCGGTGTTCCTGGGCTGCGAGCCTTACGAAGGCGAGGAATACTTCAATACGGGAAGGGAGACCTTCCTGCTGCCGGTGGACTGGACTTCTGGCCAGCCGGTAATTCTGGCAGACGGACTGGGTGTGCCGTTGAGGGTGGAGATGGATGAGGAGATGAAGGCTGCTGCCGCGGCCAATGTCATTCCCGCCTTCGATGCTGCGAATCCCGGCCCCCTGTGGGGGCGCGGCGGGCTTGCTCCGTTCGCGATGACGGTTCGGGGGAGCCTGGAAGGAAGATGCAAGTTTGATAAAAAAGAAAACCTGCATCTCGAATGCTCCGGGATATCCCTCGATTCGCTGGACAGGCCTTCTATGGTGTTGCAACGCATTGCATCCAAGTGTTTTAGGGCAGAAACCATAATGAACTTCAACCCTGCTGAAAGGCAGGAAGCCGGGATTCTTTGCTGGTACGACGATGACCACTATGCCAAGTTCGTGAAGCGGTTGGACAGGCGCGGCCGTACTGTGCTCGTGCTTATGCACCGAAGTACACCTCCCAACAGCGAATTCGTAGGTTACAAGACAGAACGTTTCGAATCTAAGATTATGCAGGCGTCAAGCGTTGTGCTCGAAGGAAAGGATGCTTCACGACCGCTGGCATTGAGGATCGAAGCAATTGTTCCGCAAGAATATATCTTCAGTTATGCCGTGGTGAAGAACGGGGAACCCGGGCAATTCATTCCCGTAGGCAGCCCTGTCGACGCCCGCACCCTAAGCACCCGCCACTGTGCCGGTCACCAGGGTACTATGGTCGGGGTTTATGCGTACTGACCAAAGCGCTACCCCTTGCTGCTTCGCAGTCCGCTCCTGCGTATCCAGGCTATACAAAAAAACTCTCATATAAATTACCTTGTTTTGGTAATTTTTACTATCTTTGTTAGAGATAGGTGAGACCCATTATGGAAACAAGAAATAAAGTTCGACCATTTATTCCCGTGCACCCTGGAGAAATCCTGAAAGAGGAACTACGGGAGAGGGGTATCAAGCAGAAAGTATTTGCCGAAATGATCGGAATGCAACCATCGCATTTGAATGCCCTGTTGCACGGCGCGCGGAACATTTCGGCCCAGCTTGCTGCCAGGATTGAAGCAGTTCTGCATATTCCTGCAAAAGTTTGGCTTAATCTGCAGACCAACTATAATTTGGATGTCTTGCGGACATCGGATTTGGTTGATGGCTATGAAACTGATGTCAGCCCTGCGTTATCTTTGGCCGAACCTTCCGTAAAGGACAAGGAATTATGGGATGTCGCCTTTCGAGCTGGGCAGAAGGATGCTGTCCGTAAAATGGAGAAGTCGCTGTTGGAAACAGGAATGACTCAGGAACAGATTGACCAGATCTCCATACACATTCTGCCGTTGTGATATGGGCATTTCCACGCCGAAACTGCGGTTTTTTCTGCGTCTGGTGCGCCGTTTTTGTCGGTTTGCCAGTGCCATTCGCCGCCTTTTCGCTCGTCGATGATGTATTTTTTGATAAATTCCCACGCATCAAGCGCAGAATCGAGGAATTTTTCCTCTTTTGTCTTCTGCCACGCATTGAAAAAGCCCAAAACGCCCTCCGCTTGCTCCCACCACACGCAAGAAGTGTTATGCACGCCGTTTTCTGCTTCCATATAGACCGCGCCGAGCGGAGAAATCGCGTATTTTCTCACGTTTTCCGCCATTTCAAGCGTGATTTTTGCCGCTTTTTCCCTCAAATCGCCGTCATTTATCGCAAAAAGCCCCTTGTCGATGAGCCAACTCGATTCAATATCGTGCCCGTACGAGTATAAATCGATAAGCGAGCGCATATTTTCGTCAAAAAATACCTCTTGCCGCCCCTTTTCTGCGTTCCAAATGCGCGAAACAAAGATATTGAGTATCGATTTCATCGCATTTTGCGCACGAATATCGCGAGTTTGCGCGAAATATTCGGTGTATGCCTCGAAAATATGCAGCAAAGTGTTCATCGTGTACGTCGCATTCACGCCGTTTTCGCTCAATTTGTCGTTTTCGGCGGGCGAAAAGTCGCACTTAAACGCTTCTTTATACGAAATCTCATCGCGGCTTCGCTTTTCAATCAGCTCAAACAGCGATTCTGCAAGCTCTTTCGCCTCAACATTGCCCGTCGCGCCGAAATAAGATGAAAGTGCATAGAGCGCAAAGGCTTGGCAATAGGTGTGCTTCGTCGTATCGGCAGGCGTTCCCCGAAAATCAACCGACCAGAACACGCCGAGCGAGGTTTTGTCGAAAAATGCGCCGCGAATGAACGAAAAAGCGTGGTCTGCCGCCGCTTTTAGCTCCTCTTTGCGCAAAAGCCGATACGCATTCGAGAAAAACCACAGAATTCGGCTGTGTAAAATGCACCCTTTATCCGCTTTTTTGTCGATTTCAAGCGAAAAACTCATTTCGCCGTAAAATCCGCCGTTCTCTTTGTCCATCAAACCAAGCCAAAACGGAATTATATGCTCTTCAAGCTCTCTTTTCGCCTCCGTTTTGAGCCTTTTTGCCTTTTCATTCGCCTCTATCATCGCATTTTCCCTCATTTTCGCTCATCAAAGCTCGGCAATTCGTCGCGCGTGATGAAATAATCGCTGTTGTATATCTCTTTGAGCCGCGCAGGGTCGTTATTTTCGCTTTTCGTGATGTAATCGGTGTGCCACGTCATAAAATACGCCCATTTCGCGCCCGCTTCTTTCAATTCTGCCTCGCTCGGAATCGTTCCGCACTCGTGAAAGCAAATCGGCTTTGTCGCGCTTGCTTGTTTTACCTCGTCATACAGCTCTTTGTTCGCGCCTTTTTCGTAACTGTCGCCGCCGATGATGTCGCAAAACTCATCTCCAACGTACCACGCCGCCGCTTTGCCCTCGTGCGAGAAGCCTTGTACCCAAATCAAGTTTGAAAGCCCCCAATGCGTCGTGAATCGCTCGTACATCGCCCTCCACAGCTTGATAAAGTTCTCGCTTCCGCCTTTTCCCCACCAAAACCAGCCTCCGTCCATCTCGTGAAACGGTCGCCACAGCACGATTACGCCAGCATCTTCGAGTTTTTTGAGCGCGGAAGCGGCCTTGTCCATTCCTGCAATCATTTTTTTTCTCGCCTCGCTGCCGTCAATAAACCATTCGTCCCAGTTTTCGACTTCGTCTTCCATTGCGTCCTTCCATTCGCCCGAAAACGCCGCGCCCGTGTGCCAACAAATCGTAACTAAGCCGCCGTTTTGCCACCATTCTTGCGCTCTTTTGACAACGCCGTCAAAATCGTCGTGCATAAAGTCCAAACCGCGCAGAGCAGGGAGTTTTCCCGTCGTTTTTTCGATGTAATCGACCTCATAATCCGCGCTTGTCATCCACGTCGACTCCTGTTGCCCTGTGATAATCGCTTTTCCCTGCGTCTGAGCGATGTACTCAAGCACATTTTGCCGTTTTTCTGCTATACTCATAGCCGCGCCTCTGCCGCTTTCGATAGATTGTGTCGTCTTGCACCCCGCAAAGCCCAACACCGCCGCCAATACCACCAATACACTTCGCTTCATAATTTTTTTCCTCCGTAAAGTAGACCTGTTCGATAATATAGTTTTGACAAGGGGCTTAAGCCCCTTGCTACAGCAAAAGTTTTTAGTTTCAGAACGGGTCAAATATATCAATTCGCTCCTCATCTTTATCTGAACTCAAGTGAATTCTCTTCATTCGCTCCTCATTTTTAGCTGAACTCAAGTGAATTCTTCTAAAAATGAGGAGCGAATTCGTCGAACTCAAGTGAATTCTTCTAAAAATGAGGAACGAATTGGCTGAACTCACTCGAATTCTTTTCATTCACTCTCCCGATTTTTCTCACCTCACTCTACAAAACAGCTATAGGCTTTTACAAAACACCCTGTGGGTGAAAAAAAGCCTTTGGCTGCTTACTCTTTGACGCTGCCTGTTGCCATTCCGCTGTAAATGTACTTCTGCAGCAGCATAAATAGGATAAAAGTCGGGATTACCGTGATGATAACGCCCGCGCTTATCACGTTCCACGCCGTGCCGAAAGGTCCTTTGAACTTGTACAGCGATGTCGAAATCACTAAGAGCGAACTTTTCGGCATATACAACAGCGGATTATAGAAATCGTTGTACACATTGACGCATTTCAAGATGATAATCGTTACTGTTGCGGGCTGTAAGAGCGGAAAAATGATTTTTGCGAACACTTCGAGGTAATTTGCGCCGTCAATTATCGCGGATTCGTCGAGCGATGAGGAAATATTGCGCAAAAATTGCAGATAAATCATTATCGACAAGATGTCTGTGCCCATCGAAAGCACGATATAGCCCGCCATTTTGTTGTAAAGCCCCAAAAATTGTATGATTTGGAACGTTGCGACCTGCGCCGTGATGGCTGGAATGAGCGCAATCCACATAAATAAGTTGTAAATGAGCTTTCTCGCGCGAAATCGGAAGCGATTTAAGACGTACGCCGTCATTGAACCCGTCAAAACCGAGCCAACGCAGGTGAAAACGATTAAAA
Organism: uncultured Treponema sp.; assembly: GCA_937893155.1. Classification (GTDB taxonomy): domain Bacteria; phylum Spirochaetota; class Spirochaetia; order Treponematales; family Treponemataceae; genus Treponema_D. The sequence goes on from CALBGU010000239.1 coordinate 15,794, forward strand.
TCGCCGTGTTTAGAAACGCTTTGAGCATTTTTCCCTTCGTAAATGCCGTGATATACGCCGAAAAGCCTGCTTCAAACGTCGGCAAAGTGAATGCACTCGTCGAATTGAACTCAGCACTCGTCTTAAATGACGCAGAAAACACAACAACAATCGGCAAAAGCACCAAAATGCTCATAAAAATCAGCAAAGCGTACTGTAAAAACGCTAAAAGATAGTTTTTTCGTGTTACCATTTTCAATTTTCCTCCGAAGTTTTGAAGAAAAAGTCTTGAACGGCAGAAATAAGGAGCACGACGAGCGTTAAAACGATTGCCATTGCGCTTGCAAGCCCGATTTTGTTGAATTTGAACGCCGTATCCATCGTTTTTATGACAAAAGTGCTGCTTCCGTTGCCGCCGCCCGTCATAATGTAGGGAATTTCAAAGACGCTGACCGCTCCTTTCACCGCTAAAATCAGATTTATCTGAATTATAGGCGCAATGCCCGGCAAAGTGATGTAAAAAAAACTTCTGTACCGCCGTCGCGCCGTCCAAATCTGCCGCTTCGTAGGTGGTTTGGTTCAAGCTCTGGATTGCCGCGATGAACATAATCACATTGAAGCCGATGTATCGCCAAATCGACGTGAAAGCAAGCGAAAAATTGACTTTCGTGCTGTCGGTGAGCCACAAAGGCAGGTTTTTGAAGCCGAAAAAGCGCAATGCTTCGTTCAAAGTGCCGTTGTCGCGGAAAAAATACAGGAAAATAAAGCCGATTGCCACTCCGTTAATCAAATTCGGGAAGAAAAGCACGCCTTTGAAGAAGGTTTTGCCCTTGATTTTGCCGCATAAGATGATTGCAAGCAATAATGCGAGCGAAAGCTGTATCATCGCGCCGACAAAATAGTAAATGCTGACCAAAAACACCTTGAGATTCTCTTTTCTGGAGAAAAGTTCGGCGTAATTGCGCAGTCCGATAAAGGTTTTTGTCTTGGAAATGCCGTCCCACTTGCAAAAACTGTAGAAAAACATATTGATGATGGGCAAAAATCCGAAAACGACGACTAAAATCACGGGAATTGCAAGAAAACCGACGATGACAAGCCGTTTTTGCTTCTCAGAAGATGTGTGCGTCATTCAAAGCCTCCTTATTTTAGTCGATTCCGAGCGTTTTTCGCGCCTTGTTCCACCTTTCGTTCCAATCCGCCATGATGTCGTCGAACGTTTCGCCGCTCGAACCCATCGCCGCGTCTACAATGCGCTTCTTTTCGGGGTCGGTAGAGAAACCGATTTCGCTTTCTTTGTCCAAATTGCCGAAAACGTCCTCTTCGCTCGCCTTTGGTGCGGCGGTCTGAATGTAGTTCACGTTCATTTCGCCGAAAGACTCAAGCACATCAGGATACGGCGCGCCTTTTTTGCACGGAATCGCCTCCGTATACGCCACCCAATCGCTTTTTTCCGCCATATATTTTATCCACGCGTACGCAGTCGCCTTGTTTTTGCTGTGAACGTTGATGCAAAGCGGCATATCAAGCACGGCTTCGGCGTATTTTTTGCCGTTTGCGCTCGCAGGGAAGGGCATATAGCCGATGTCTTCGGGATTTTTCGCCAAAGAACGCACCTGCGGGATTGCCCACGAGCCCAAAACCATACAGCCAATCTTTCCGTCGGCTAAATCCTGCTTAGAAAGCTCCCAATCGGTCGCAAGCATATCTTTTTCGCACAATCCGCGCTTGACAACTTCGTACATCACGCGATAAAGCTCGTAATGTTCGCCGCCCGCGACAAAAGGCGAGTCTTTGTGTATCAATTCGTTCTTAAATTCGCTGTTTCCCGAAAAACTTATCGCCGCATCTTCCCATTGATTGAGCGTCCATTGCGCAGGATAGTTCATACACAGCGGAACAGCGGCGGTTTTTGCCTTTATCGCCTCCAATGCCGCGTAAAAATCCTCCGTTGTGCGCGGAACTGCAACGCCAGCTTCTCGAAATACGCTTTTGTTATACACAACGCCGCCGCCGACAACAGCCACGAGCGGAAATGCGTAGACTTTGTCTTGATACGAAATCGGAGTTGCGGTGTTTGTGAAGTTGTATTCGGCCGAAAAGTCGGAAAGAGTGCCGAGAGGCTCGAAAAACGACGGATAATCGACGGCATTCAAGTTCGGTTTGCACAAAACGTCGCCGTATTCCTTTGTAGACATACGAGTTCTAACCGTGCCTTCGTAATCGGTTATCGCCTCGAACTCAACGGACGCATTCGGATAGAGAAGTTCAAAGCCCATCTTGTAATCCTGCAATTTTGTGTCAACGATGTCGGTTCTGTTGGTCAAAACGATGATTTTGCCCTTGACTTCGCCGAAAATCGTGTTGTCTTCGGCTTTCTTTTCGCCGCAGCTGGTAAAAAGGAGCGCGCTTGAAACTGAAATGAGTGCAACTTTGTGAAAAATCTTCATAATTTCCCCCTTGATGAGAAACGATTGATTGAGAAAACGTTTTCTCTATGATATTTTGAATTGTAAAGCACGATTTTTGGTTTGTCAAGTTTTTTTTCAAAAAATTTTCGCGTAAAATCGCGGTTTTGTGCAAATCGTTCGCAGGATAGGCGAGGGAAAAGAAAAGTTGAAAAGAAAATTTTTTGACGAAAAGAGAAAAACGTTTTCTTTTGTTATTGCAAATTTTTTTCTCAAAGAATATAATAGAATTGTTCAGAAACTAAAAACTTTTTCTGTATCAAGGGGCTTAAGCCCCTTGTCAAAGCTATATTATCGAACAGGTTTAATATAAATTGTTCGGGTGTCGGCGGTGTTAAAGGGAAAAGCCCTTTGATACAGCATTTTTGCAAGTTGGTACGCAGGTGTAGAAGAAAAATGGGATATTCGATAAAGGAAATCGCAAAAATCGCGGGCGTTTCGGTCAGCACGGTGTCGAAAGCGTTGAACGGGCTTAAAGGTGTGAGCGATGAGAAGCGAAAAGAGATAGAAAAGATTGCAAGTGAGTACGGATACACGCCGAATGCGTCTGCTCGCGCGCTTTCCAGACAGGCGACGGACACGATAGGGCTTGTGATTCCGACGGGGGAGCAAAGAGAGCTTTTAGGCTCTTATTGGTCGGAGATGATTCAGTCGATTGCGGAGGAAAGTTCAAAGAACGGATATAATTTGCTGTTGCTCGTGCCGAATGTTGAGCGCAGATTAGAGAGTTTGCGCGAAACGGTGCTGCGGCAGAACGTGGACGGGCTGATTTTTCCTGCCGAAGAGCTGAGCAGGGAGGCGATGGAGCTTTTGGAGGCGAATAATGTGCCGTTTGTCGTGCTTGGTCGCTCGGCGGTGGCGGAACATTACAACGTGGATATAAAAAATACGTCGGGGTCGCGCGCTTTAGCGTCGATAATGCTTGAAAACGGGGCGAAAAAGCCTGTTTGCATTGCTGGTCCGAAAGAAATCTTCTATTCTGTGGAGAGAGCGGAGGCGTTTCGCTTGGAAATCGAGGAAAAATGCGGTTTTGCGCCCCCGATTTTGTTCACAAAATACAGCGAAGAGGCGGCAACGGCAGAAATACGCGAATTTTTGAGCGATAAGGGCGATACGGACGGCGTTTTTATCACGGCGGGCGGCGAATTTGCGTTTTACGCGCTCAAAGTGATGAAAGAAATGGATTTTGATATGCAAAAAGTGCGCGTGGCGGTGTTTGATGACTATTCTCCGCTCCATTTTTTGCCCTTTAAGGTGATAACTGCGAGCCAGCCGATTAAAAAAATGGGAAGTATGAGCGCAAAGAACCTGTTTTCGCTTATCAAGGGGGACGAGCCGCCGTCGCTTTCGTTATTTGACATAATTATCAATAAATAAAAAAAGGCTTTACTTTGTGGCAGGATTGCGATATAATAAAGTTATCTCTTTTTGGAGGCTTTTTTGATGATTAAGACAGTGAAAGACGTTGAATTGAAGGGAAAACGCATTATTATGCGCGTGGATTTCAACGTTCCAATGAAAGACGGCGTTGTTCAGGACGATACACGCATTATGGCAGCTCTTCCGACGATTAAATACATTCTGGAACAGAAGCCGAGAAGCCTTGTTTTGATGAGCCACTTGGGCGACCCGAAAAAAGACGTGAAAAAGGCGCAGGAGAAGGCTGAAAAGGCTGGAAAAACTTGGACTGAGGCAGATGCAGAGAAGTTCATCAATGGAAAGAACAGAATGAAGCCTGTTGTTGAGTATTTCGCTGCAAAACTCGGCGCTCCTGTTACTTTCTTGCCTGACGCTCTCGGTCAGAAAGCTGCGATTGACGCTCTTCCAGAGGGAGCTGTCGCAATGCTTGAGAATGTTCGCTTCCATAAGGAAGAAACAAGCAAAGACAGCGCAGAACGCGACGTGATGGCGAAAGAACTCGCAAGCTATGGCGATATTTTCGTAAACGACGCATTCGGAACAGCTCATCGCGACCAGGCTTCAACAGCTTCTATCGCGAAGTTTATGGGTTGCGAGAGCGTTGGCGGCTTCTTGATGGAAAAAGAAGTGAAATACATTCAGCCAATGGTGGAAAATCCTCCGAAGCCACAGGTCGCAATCATCGGCGGCGCGAAAGTGTCTAGCAAAATCGCTGTTTTGGAGAGTTTGCTCAAGAACGCAAGCGCACTCGTTATCGGCGGCGGTATGGCGTACACATTCTTGAAGGCGCAGGGACACAAAGTCGGTATTTCTTTGGTTGAAGACGACTTCATTGACACAGCAAAGAAACTTTTGGCAGATGCAGAGGCGAAGGGCGTGAAAATCGTGCTTCCTGTTGACCATGTTGCAGCCGATAAGTTCGACGCAAATGCAACTCCTGTTGCTGTTGACGGCGTAGATATTCCAGATAACCTTATGGCTATGGACGTTGGACCGAAGACAATAGAGGCTTACACAGAAGTTCTTTCAACTGCAAAGAGCGTTGTGTGGAACGGACCTGTTGGAGTGTTTGAGTTCGACGCATTCGCAAAGGGAACAGCAACTGTGGCGCAACTTGTGGCTGATGCGACGGGAAGAGGCGCGATGACTGTTGTCGGTGGCGGCGATAGCGTGGCGGCTGTGAACAAGTTTAACCTTGCAAGCAAGATGAGCCACGTTTCTACTGGCGGCGGAGCTTCTCTTGAGTTCCTCGAGGGCAAAACACTCCCTGGAATTGCAATTCTTGCAACAAAATAACGCGAAGAGCGTGTCTTTCTGATAAAGATTATTGGGAGCAATCCTGATAGAAAAATTCCCGTAGTATATGCGGGAATTTTTTTTGTCCTCGCTATTTTTCGCAAAGAAAAAAATGGAAAAAAAATAAAAGGAGGCGTATAATAGAAGATAAGAGGACTCGTATATGAATTTATTTAGCAATGTAGCGAAATTAAAAAAGGGAAAGCAAAAATCTGCGGTAAAATTTATTCTTACCATTTTAGCGGTGTGCATAATTGCATATTCTGCAGTGATTACGATTGTGGTAAATCGTAAAATAAAAAGCGAACTTGAGGCGAGTTTTTTCCGCGATGTAAAGGCGCAGTCGGTTTCGTTCGGCGATGAGTTCGGTGTTGAGCGCGATTGGGTGGAAAGCGAAGTGAGAAACCTCAAAATGCTCACCGAAGACGCGCTGGTAAACGGTATGGCGGGCGTTGTCTTGATGGATTCATTTTGTCATCGCTTCATTGAAGAGGCGGGACTTGATTATATGGTCTTTATGGACGACAAGGGCAATCAAATTTCTTCAACCGATTTCGGCGTGCTGGATAATCCGCGCTTTGTGGAAATTGCGTTTCAAGGCGATGTATATTCTGACCTCGTTTTTCAAAACGGGAATGTGTATGCGGTTGCAATCGCTCCGATAATGGATTCTGCTGGAAATATTGCGGGCGCGGTGATGGGAAAAGAAAATCTTTCCACCGATTCTTTTGTGGAGCATCTTTCTAGCATTACTAATTCAGATATTACGATTTTCAGCGGCACCAAACGCGTCGTTACCAGTCTTGCAATGATGAAAGATACGGAAATCAATGATTCTGATATTATTGACGACGTGCTGAGGGGCAATGCAAGAAGCCTTGTTACAAAGATAAACGGCATAAATTCGATTGCGTATTATTTTCCGCTGTTTGACGGAATGGGCGATGTGGTAACGACGCTTTATATTGGCAAACCGCTCGCGATTGTGGATATTCTTTCGAGCGCGATTATGCGTTCAATGATTGTTGTTATTGCTTTTAGTACGCTGGTAATATTGTTTGTAATCGTGTTGCTTATTTACAAACTGATGATGAGTCCATTGAACAGAATTGGCAAGGCTGTTGAAAATCTTTCTTCGGGAGATGCTGATTTGACGTACCGTTTGCCCGTTAATTCCAATGATGAATTCGGAAAACTTGCAGATGGTGTGAATGATTTTATTGGATTATTGCAGCGAACGATGCAAAGGGTAAAAAATATCGCTGAAGATGTGAAAATGGGTAGCGCGCAAATCAGTTCTGCGAGTGAGTCGATTTCGACCGGTGCAAGTTCGCAGGCGGCTTCTACCGAAGAGATGAGTGCGACGATGGAAGAGATGGCGAGCAACATCAGACAGAATGCCGAGAATGCGCGCAAAACGGGCGATATTGCCGAGAAAACGTCGGGCGAAGGCGAAGCGGGCGGCAAGGCGGTTGATTCTGCGGTTGAAGCGGTGCAGACCATCGTGGAAAAAATCGGGGTTATCGGCGAGATTGCCAGCCAAACGAATCTGTTAGCCTTGAATGCGGCAATCGAAGCGGCTAGAGCAGGCGATGCAGGCAAGGGATTTGCGGTTGTTGCGAGCGAAATCAGAAAACTTGCCGAGCGAAGTCAATCAGCGGCGGCGGAAATTGTGGAATTGAGCGAAACGACGCTCAAAGCGACGGAAGACGCGGGGGCAAAAATCGGGACGGTTGTTCCGGGGGTAAAAGAGACCGCGGAGCTTATTGAAGATATTGCCGTGGCGTGTCGTGAACAGGATTCGGGCGCTTCCCAGATTAGCCAAGCGATTATCCAGCTTGACGGCGTTGTGCAACAGAATGCGTCGGCGGCGGAAGAGCTTGCGGCGATGTCGCAGAACCTCAACGAAAATGCGCAAAACCTTGTTTCTGCTATCGAAATCTTCAAAACGGAGTAAACGAATCAAATAACGCGAAATTGCTTTTAGTGCCGTATTTTTTGCATACGGCATTTTTTTGCGGCGAGCAATTTTATAAATGCAAAAAAAATGAAGATATAGTAAAAAGGTTTCTCAAAATCATTGCGTTTTTTGAGTATTTTGTTCTAAAATAAAGGCATTATGATTAGAAGAAACACTGGTTTTTCAAATTTAACAGCGGGATACCTTTTTCCTGAGATTGCGAAGAGACGGCGTGAATATGTCGCCTCCCACCCAGATGCGAAAATTATCAGTTTAGGCGTTGGAAATACGACTGAGCCGCTGACTCCGCATATCACAAAGGCTATGGCAGATTACGCCGCCGCACTTGGAACGCCAGCGGGCTATTCAGGTTACGGCGACGAGCAGGGAAACACGCCTTTGCGCGAGAAAATTGCCTCAGTGATTTACGGCGGAAAAGTTGCAGCAGACGAGGTTTTTATTTCCGACGGCGCAAAATGCGACATCGCCAGAATCCAAACGCTGTTTGGGCGTGAGGTGAACGTTGCGGTGCAAGACCCTGCGTATCCGGTGTACGTCGATGGGTCGGTTGTGGTAGGCGCGGCGGGCGCAAACACCGGCGCGGGATACGAAGGCATTTCGTATATGCGCTGTACGCCAGAAAACGACTTTTTCCCCGATTTGTCTGCGGTAAAAAAAGACAGCCTGATTTATTTTTGCTCGCCAAATAACCCGACAGGCGCGGTTGCAACAAAAGCACAGCTCAAGACGCTGGTTGATTTTGCAAACGCAAACGGCTGCATAATCATTTTTGATGCGGCATATTTTTGTTTTATTCGCGATGAAAGTTTGCCAAAAAGCATTTTTGAGATTGACGGGGCGCGAACGTGCGCTATCGAAGTCAATTCGTTCTCTAAGCCGGCAGGATTCACGGGCGTGCGTCTGGGCTGGTCGGTTGTGCCTTCCGAATTGAAATACGCGGACGGCAGCAGTGTAAAAGCCGACTGGAATCGCGTTATGACCACGCTGTTTAACGGCGCGTCGAATATTGCGCAGGCGGGTGGTCTTGCCGCGCTGGACAGCGAAGGGCTTTCGGAAATGAAATCGCTTGTGGATTATTATTTGGAAAATGCCAAGCTCATCAAAGCGGTTCTGACAACCGAAGCGTTCAAAGCGGCGGGCGTGGAAGTGTACTCGGCGGGCAATGCGCCGTATTTGTGGGTGCGCTTCCCGAATCACAAGAGCTGGGACGTGTTTGACAAAATCCTTGACCAATGCCGCATTGTTACCACTCCGGGCGTTGGTTTTGGACCTGCGGGCGAGAGTTTTATCCGCTTCAGTTCGTTCGGTCATCGAGCCGACGTTGAAGAAGCCTGCCGCCGTCTTGCGCTCTTAAAGCTCTAGCACTCAACAAACAGCCTGCGGAATCTTCTGCGGGTTGTTTTTTTTTGCGGGTACGCAGGTGAGTAAAAATGTGCGCTAATTGACACAAGGCGCGTATTTTTCATATAATCGCAAAAATACATTTTTCATATCTTCACATCTTATAAGGAGAAACTTCAATGGCTTATTTTTTTGATGAACCGTCTCACACTTTCGGCGAGTATCTTCTTGTGCCCGGCTACACGCCTGCGGATTACACGCCCGACCGCGTTACCCTCAAAACGCCTGTCGTGCGCTTCAACAAGAAGGACGGCGAAAACTGCCCGCTTTCTATGAACATTCCGATGGTTTCTGCCGTTATGCAGGCCGTCTCCGATGACAAGCTCGCGATTGCGCTTGCAAAGGAAGGCGGCATTTCTTTTATATACGGCTCTCAGTCCATTGAAGACCAAGCCGCGATGATTTCCCGCGTCAAAAGCTACAAGGCTGGTTTTGTTACTTCCGATTCAAATATCCGACCCGAAGCCACGCTCGAAGAACTCGTTGCGTTGCAGGCAAAAACGGGACATTCCACCGTTGCGGTTACGGCAGACGGCGAGGCGCACGGCAAGCTCCTCGGCATTATCACGAGCCGCGATTTTAGATTGCATCATTGTCCTGAAGGCGCAAAGGTCAGCGACTATATGACGCCGCTCGAGGATTTGATTACGGGCAAAGACGGCATTACGCTGAGCGAGGCGAACGAGTTGATTTGGGCAAACAAAGTCAATCAGCTTCCGATTGTGGACGGCGACGGCAACCTTGTTTCTCTCGTCTTCCGAAAGGATTACAGCACGCACGAAGCGCACCCGCTCGAACTGCTCGACAGCAAACAGCGATACATCGTCGGTGCGGGAATCAACACGCGCGATTATATGCAGCGTGTGCCAGCTCTTTTGGAAGCGGGCGCGGACGTGTTCTGCCTTGATTCAAGCGAGGGCTACAGCGAGTTCCAGAGCCGTGCGCTCAAAGAGCTTCACGAGGCATATCCGAACATCAAGGTCGGTGCTGGCAACGTGGTTGACCGCGACGGTTTTATGTTCTTGGCGGAAAACGGCGCGGATTTCGTGAAAATCGGTATCGGCGGCGGCTCAATCTGCATTACGCGCGAGCAAAAGGGCATTGGACGCGGACAGGCGACGGCGACCATCGAGGTGGCAAAGGCTCGCGATGAGTATTATGCAAAGACGGGCATCTATGTTCCGATTTGCTCTGACGGCGGTATCGTGCAGGATTATCACATCACGCTTGCGCTGGCGATGGGCGCGGATTTTGTTATGCTCGGTCGATATTTTGCGCGTTTCGACGAAAGCCCGAGCAACAAACTCGTTATCAACGGCAATTACGTCAAGGAATACTGGGGCGAAGGCTCGAACCGTGCGCGCAACTGGCAGCGATACGACCTCGGCGGCAAAAAGGGCTTGAGTTTTGAGGAAGGCGTTGACAGCTACGTTCCGTATGCGGGTCATTTGCACGACAATGTGGCGCTCACGATTCGCAAAATCACGCACACGATGAGCAACTGCGGCGCGCTTTCGATTGAGGAATTGCAGCAGAAGGCGAAGATTACGCTGGTTTCGCCCGTTACGATTCAAGAGGGCAGTGCCCACGACGTTATCGTAAAGAATACGTCTATCCACGCAGAATAGCGCGACTCCTTTTTGAAAATCCTCCCCCCTCTCTCAAAACGAGGGGGGATTTTTTTGCAGTCTGAAAAATACGGCAAAATGGAAATAACAGAAAAAAGTGTCACTTTTAAACGAAGGTTTAATAATGACACTTTGATTTTTTCAGAAATCGCGTTATTATAAAGACATAGCACTTTGTAAAAGTGTCAACTTTAATCGTTGGTTTAAAAGTGACACTTTTTTTGTCATTTTCCTTCTGCGTGTCTAAATAGATATTTGCTCCTTTTTAAAAAAGACGTGCGTGTTTAAATAGATATCCGTTGCTTTTTAAAAAAGGAAGGCGTATCTAAAAAAATATTCAGTTCTTTTAAAAAAAGACGTGCGTGTTTAAATAGATATTCGCTCCTTTTTAAAAAAGGAGGGCGTGTTTAAATAGATATTCGGTGACTTTTAAAAAAAGAGAGGCGTGTCTAAAAAAATATTCACAGACTTTTAACTCGGCAAGGAACATTAAAAAAAATTGCAGAAAAAAGTAAAATATGAAATGCAAGCGCGGCGGAAAACTTGACAAAACGGGGCGTAAAGTGAAAAATGCACGTATGGAAATGGAGTCTGAAAACAAAAAAACAAATCCTTTTGTATCTGTTCTGAAATCGTTTTTAGCGATTATTTTTGTGCTGTTTGCGCTGCTTGCCGTCTGGACGATTTTTTCGTGCATCGACAAAAAAAATGCGCTTGCCGTCATTCCCCGCGATTACGATTCTTTTGTGCATACCGAATCGGCGTGGAGCGCGCTTTCTCCGCTGATTGACCTTCGGGCGAGCGATGAGATTTTGGCATCGGACGGTTTTAAGCAATTTCGCGAGCCGTTTTTGAGCCTGCGCGAAACGGAAATCCGCGAGAGCAAAATCGTGCAGTCCCTGCTGTCGCGCCGTGTGGACGCGGCTTTGTACGGCGAGCATTTTGTGGCGGCGGTGGATATGGGCGTGCTGTCGGCGGTGTCTCGGCTTGGTGCATTTTTGCCGATGATTGCCAAAATCGACGGATTGAGCGTGAGTCGCGGCGAGGCGGGCACGTTTTTGCTTTTTCAAGACAAATCCACTGCGATTTATATAAAGCCGTATCACAATCTTTTGATTGCGAGCAATGATGTTGCGCTGTTTTCCGCCGCGCTCAAGGCAAATGCGGTGTATTCTGACAGCGAAATTGCGCTGATGAGCAAAAAAGATTCGCAAAAGGTGCGCATTGTGAGCAACGTGCGCTCTCTTTCACATTCGATGACGGAGGGAAGCCCTGAGCTTTTGGCGATTATGGACACGCTGTTGAGCGAAGACGCGATGAGCTGTGTGGAAATCGGCATTACGAACGACAAAATCAATCTCAAAGCCGAGGTTCCTTATCGCGTGCAACAGAACGACGCGCTCAAAAATCTGCTTGCAAAAAAATCCGCGCTTCCCTCGCTGTCGCTCCTTTTGGGCGATACGGTGCAGTATTATACAATGCTCAATTTTGGCACGCTTGCCGAACTCAAAGACGCATTTTTGCCGTTTGCGCTTGCGGGGCAAAAGAGCGACGCGGTGTGGAATCGCGCGGACGGAGCGTGCCGCTTGGCGTTTTCAATGCCGCTGGACGAGCTTTTGTTTTCGTGGACGGGCAAGGAATTTGCGCTTTTGGGCATTGAGGGGCAGAATGACCCCGTTTTTGCCATTCAGATTGCAGACGAAACCCAGCGTCAGAGCGTTTTTGCGCGCGTGGTTTCTTCCATTTTGATAAAAGACAGTGCGGCGTTTATCCTCGGCGGCGCGCGGTTGGAGCGGCTGGAGTTGCCGTCGTTCTTGAATGGATTATTGCAGATGATAGGCATAAAAATGCCCGCTCCCTATTATATGGTCAACGATGGATTTATTTATTTTTCAGAATCGCCCGAAACGCTTTCGGCGGTGTATGCTTCGGCAAAAAATAACGCAAAACTGTCTTCTGAAGAACGCTTCAAAGTGGTGTCTGACGGGATTCCCGCGGAATTTTCTCTGAGCTTGTTCTACAATCTGGAAAAAAGCGTGCCGTTTTTCTTGCGCTCAAAATCGCTGGTATCAAAAATCCTTGCGCTTTACAGCACGGGCAGATGCGACATCGCGCTTGACGGCGAAAATCTTACGCTGCGATTGCAAGCCTCTGAAACCCAAAAGCATGACAGCACCGACATTGCAGGCTTCCCGATTGCGCTTTCGAGCCGCGCAACGAGTTCGCTCCAAAAAGAGTGCGGCGACAAAGGAAGTACGGTATTTTGGTCGGAAAACGGGCGAATCATAAAATCGCTTGACCTTAAAAGCCTTGCCGTTACCGAGCGCGAGCTTCCCGAGGAGGCGTTTATCGTGGCGAGTGCGCAAAATCTGCGCGGGGGCGGGGTGCTCTGGGCGGTTGCCAAAAGCGGTGCGGTGTATTTGTTCAACAAAAAACTGGAAGCCGTGCCGCAATTTCCTGTGCTCACCGGCGAAATCGTGTCTGCGCCGCCGGTTGCCCAAGCGAATTCCGTGGTCATTCCTGCCGAAAGCGGTGCGCTGCTTTTTGTGGACGACGGTGCAACGGCGCAATCCGTGCCGCTGTCGCTCAACGGCTCCATAAAATCCGCGCCTGCCGTGCTTGGCGATGTTATCGCGGTCTACGACAAGAGTTTCCGCGGACAGATTTTCTTGCTCCAAAACCGCACGGTTGTCAATGCAGAAAATCCGCTTTCTGTGCCCGGCATTGCGTTCGGCGCTCCCTCTCTTTTCGCGCTCGACCAAAAAACGCTCTGCGCGGCATTTATCACGCAGGCGGGCAATTTGTATGTGTGGCAAAACGGGGCGTTCCCGGAGGGCTTCCCGCTGAGGCTTGAGGGCAATTTTAGGACGAACGTTGTTTCTGACGGAACATATCTCTACGCGCTTTCGTCTGACGCGACGTTGAGCAGAATTTCGCTGGACGGCTCTGTGGTGCAGGTAAAAATCCCGAATCGGACGGCGGCGGACGGTGAGTTGTGCGTGTTAGACGGTCAAATTTTTGTGAGCGTGGACGGAAATGTTATCTACGGCTTTAATGCGGATTTGGAATTGCTTGCGAAATTCCCGCTGCAAGGCTCTGGCGCGCCAGTGTTTGCGGACGTGAACGGCGATAAGAAAAAAGATTGCGTGGTTTTGTCGCTCGACAAAAAATTGTGCGCGTGGAATGTTCGATGATGTTCGATGATGTTTATGATGTTCATCAAACGTGCGATAAACGGTTGAAAATGAGGAGAAAAAAATGAAATATGCTTTTGGGATAGTGCTTGCCGTGTTTTTGTGCGCTTCTTGTTCCTCGCTTCAAGAAGGCGTGGTGTCTATCGAACAGACGGCGCAGAGCGAGGATATTCACGCTTTTGAGGAACGCCTTGCCTTTTTGGACGCGGCGTATATTTTGGGCGAGGATACGGCGGAGGCAAAATCCCTTGCTGCCGACATCGATGCGATTTTGGGCGTACAGGGGCTTCAGAGTGCGAGCGAGGCGCGGCTTTTTGCGCTCAAAGGGCGTGTGCTGCTGATTTTGGGGCAAAAATCCAAGGCGCAGGACTGCCTGAAAAAATCAGTTGCGGCATACAAGGGCGATGTGCAAAGTTTTGTGCTTTCGGCGCGTCTTGGTGCGTCTGACGCGGATTTTTCTGCGTCCACGAGCGAAGATGAGCATATCGTGGAGTTGGAAGACGCGGTAAAGGCATTTGCGGCGGGGCTGTATCTGGACGCGGCGGCAAAATTCGATGCGGCTTTTTTGAGTCTGAACGATTTTTATGCCGAAGCGTATGCGCCTGTTCGCGAAAAAGCGTGGAATCTGCGCGATGTGTCCGAAACGGCGGGCGACACCGAGATGAAATTGCTCCTCAAAGATTCGCTGACGGTGGGTGAATTGGTGCTGCTGTCCGAGGTTGCCGAAAACTTGACCGCACCGTTTACGGCAGACAAAATGCTCAACGAAAAAGAGCTGTTTAAGGCGGTGAGCGCGGCGGGATTGCTTTTGCCCGCGTCTGGAAGCGAAGAAAAGCCGTTGTCGCAAAACCAAATCGTAACGCGCTTGCTGTGCGCTCGGTATTTGTGGAATCTGTTCTGTGCGGCAAAAAATATCCCCGCTACGCGCTATTCTGCGGATTATCGCGCGGCAAACGAGCCGAGCCCCGTAACCGACGTAAGTACCGACAGCGCGGATTTTGATGCGGTGCTGGGAAGCGTGGAAAATGAATTGATGGACTTGACTGACGGCGAGCATTTTGACGCAGATGCTCCAGTCAGCGGCGCTCAAGCGGGCTCGTATCTTAAAAACGTGCGCTGAAAAAAAATATCGGGTCAACGCCCGATATGATTGCTTTAGAATTGGCACACGCGAACAGCCAAGTCGTCCCGTGCTTTATCGCCGAAGAGCGCGCGAACAAGCTCTAGCGCAAACTGAGCCGCCGCGCCCGCTCCCTTTCCGGTGATGATGTTGCCGCTGGTAACGAACGGCTTTTCGCCCTCGTGTGTGGCTCCTGCAAATTTTTCGGCAAAATCCGCGCCGCAGAACTTCTCGCGCTCGTTTTCCATTCCTGTGTAGCAGGTAAACGATTTACCTTTGAGCAGCCCCACTTTCCCGAGCACCACGATAGGCGCGGCACAAATTGCCGAAACAATCTTTCCTGCTTCGTTCATCTTGCACACATAATCGCAGACGGCTTTTGACGCGGCAAGATTCGTTGACCCCGGCATTCCGCCCGGCAAAAATACCGCATCGGCAAGCTCTGCGCCAAACTCGGCGAGCGTCTTGTCGGCAATCACCGGTATTCCGTGCGAAGAAAGGACGAGGTGCGCGTCATCGCACGAAAAATGCGCGGGGCGTTTTGCCTGTGTTGCGGCTGGCACGGCGACCGTGGTTACCGCACAACCTGCGCGCCGAAGATAATCCACTGGTGTGAGCGCTTCAACTTCCTCAAATCCGTCTGACAAAAAAACAACAGCAGTTTTCATAACAAACTCCTTTGCAATAGACTGTGTGTATTGTATCAAAAAAGCCTGCCGCCGTCAAAAACAAGTTGCAGCGTGAACAGAGATTGCAGTATTCTGCACGGAAGAAAGCGCATACTTTCCGAACACTTTAGTTATCTTTCTCAAGACAAAAGGTATCTTTCTCAAAGGAAAAGTTATCTTTCTTAACACTTGGGAAAGATAACTTTGATGAAAAAACAGATAAAAAATGCAAAAAACAACACAACCGAAGCATATTTTCATCAAACTCACGCATAATTTTAGTGATTTTTGCTAAAAGTTTGCTTTCCCAAAACAAAAGATAGATGACTTTGATGAAAGATAGATACTTTTTGCGTATTTTCTGCCTATTTTTTATAAAAAAGCCTTTGCCGAAACTGCCGCCGCCGTGAGCGCAGAAAGCTGACAGCCTGTCCCCGTAATGCGCGACATCAGCGCATCTCCGTTGTAGATGACGAACGCTTTTTTTGCGTCTGCCACGATGTCGATTGCGCCGGTAATGGCGACGACGCATTTTTGCTGTGCGGCGAATGTTTTTGCAAATGCAACCGCGGAATCCAGATTTTCGCCCTTCACGGTGTCTGCGCTATCCGCATCTACGCCTTTGGTGGTGCCGCTTCCCTGTGCAAGCGTCTTGATTTCGGAGCTATTGCCGCGAATAACCGAAAAGGACACGCTCTCTAACAGCGAAAGCGCGGTTTGTGTGCGGAGACGAGATGCTCCCGCGCCTACGGGGTCAAGCACAATCGGGTGCTGCAATTCGTTTGCTTTTTTTGCGGCGGCAAACATCGCGCGAATCGTGTTTTTGTTGAGTGTGCCGATGTTGACGTTGAGTGCGGAACAAATGGCGGTGATTTCTGCCACTTCCTCTTCTTCGTCCGACATAATCGGAGACGCACCGGCGGCGAGCAGAATATTCGCGCAGTCGTTGACCGTAACATAATTGGTGATGTTGTGAATGAGCGGGTGTTGTGTTTTGATGTTGTGAAAGATTTCTTTGAAAATACAATCTCCTTAAAAAGATAAAAAACAGGAGATTGCATCTCGTTTATGGCAAAACCAAGAATGGTGCAAACAAAACTTCCTACGGCGGCATTATCCGCGTCAGGTATTAGGGTCGAAGTTTGATTACTTCCTCTCAGCCAGCTAGAAACCAGCTCCCCTGTTTTTTTCGCAGTATATCGATTTCTATTGTTTTGTGCAAGAGCCAATCAAATCCAAAAAAATGGCGTTGAGAGGCTCCCACGTTGTGCGATTTTCGCGGTGATACGTTTGCAGATACGATTCAGAGGCAAGAATTTTGGTCTGCACAAAATAATCGATATCTT
This sequence comes from uncultured Treponema sp., assembly GCA_937893155.1. Taxonomy (GTDB): domain Bacteria; phylum Spirochaetota; class Spirochaetia; order Treponematales; family Treponemataceae; genus Treponema_D. Next base: position 32,294 of record CALBGU010000239.1, read on the forward strand.
CAGCGCGATGTCCGCGGGTCTTTTCGCTTGCGCCCTTTTTTGCCGCAAGGATTTTCTCGATTGACGGAAGCAACTCTTTGGGCAAACAGTGTCCCACCAGCGCAGAAAACGCAATCGGCGGCGGGCTGTTTTTCGACATTATCCATTCCAGCGCGAGCGCAGGACGCAGAATATAAAGGTATTTCTTCAAAATGATGTCGTCAGAACAAAAATAGTTTCTGACATCGTTTTTCAGCATTGAAAGATAATGATACATTGCCTTATCGAGCTGAAAATAATCCGATAGAACAGCGCGGATTTTCGCCCAGTCCGAAGTTTCTCGGTAGACAATCGGAGAATCCGCCCACTCAAAAATCGTCGGATTAGACTTCATCAGCAACCGCAACAGCTTTTGAATATCCCAGCCGTTTATGTCGTACACATCATTCAACTCCGCCTCAATCACGTCGCGAAGCCCTTCTAGGCGCAGATAATCCGCTTTGTTTCTCACATACACAAAGCGCACATCATAATCGCTGTCGTTGCTCGCAAATCCCCACGCTCTCGAGCCGCTTTCGCACGCATAGAGAATACGCACGTTTTCCCTCTGTTCGATTTCAGAGAGTTTTTGCTGTATGGTTTCGACGATGGTATTTTCTTCCATTATTCCCTCGAATTGCGCTAGAAATAAATCTGCATAACAATGCCTTGGTCGTAGTTGCCGAAGCCTTTGCCGAAGATGTTCATTCCGCCCATATAGCGCGCATTGTCTTTGACTCCGACTTTGACGCGGATTGAGTGATGATTTCGCATATCGAGGTCTTTAAGCGTAACGTCCGACACCTTCACGCCGTCGATAAAACTGCCCTCATCGGTAACAGAAAAATGCTTCAAAAGCCCGTACTGGCTGCCCTCGAGCTTCCACCACTCTGGAGTGAACTTGCCGCGATGGTCGCCGTAATCGCCAGGACACGTCCACGTCGCAATCTCCGTGCGGTTAATCCACACCGTGATGTCAGAAGGCCAATTCGAGTTCGTTCCTGGCGTTTCGCTTGAAAGCTCCATCATCAATTCGAGCTTTTTCACTTCGCGCGGGTCAGAAAGCGTATTGTTCGGGAACTTATATTCAAAATATCCCGATGTACACCACAAAAGCCCCGCTTTCATTCGCTCAGGATTAAGGAACGAATCGGGAAGGTCGAGCATACCGATAATTTTTTCGCGCGAACACAACCCACAAGGAGCGGTAACGCTGTAATCGGTGAAAAGACCGAGCGGCATTTCTATTTTCACAAAGTCTTTTTCCACGTCCTCATCTTCGGGGAACTTTATCAGGATTTCATTGAACGCAGGAGAGCAGATTTTTTGATTGCCTTTCTTTGCTTTTGCCGCCTCGCTCACGATTAAGCCCGCGTCCTCCAAAATCGAGGCATTCGTTGCAACCGTGGACTGCGGCTGATTCATCGCCTCTGCAATCTCGTTTATATTCAGCCTTTTATGGCGCAAAAGTTCTAGCATTTTTATTCTCGGTTCGCTTGCAAGTGCCTTTATCACGTTCAAATCCTTGAGCGGATTTACTATCAATGTCTGTTGCTTTTCATTAGTGCTTGTCATATATTTTATGATAACTAGATTTTTCGATATTATCAAGCAAAAATATCAGAATTGTTAAATTTGTGTACAAAATTAGTAAAATTTCAAAACGAAAATAATGCGCGTTCTGTGTTTTGTCCGTCTGTTTTCTTGGTCTGCGCTGCGATTATGTAATTGCCCTTGATAAAACTGATTGCGCACGGTATTTTATCGAATTATATTGATTGCACTAACAAATTTTGTTAAATATCGAAAATTTTGGTTGACAAAATAGAAAATCAGATAGACAATAAATCATAAGGTTTTAGATTAACAATTTAGGAGGAAAAGATGAAAAGAAGTTTTATTTCTGCAATCTTTTGTTGTGTCGGTGCCGTAGCGGGCTTGATGAGCTTGCAAAGTTGCGGCAAAAAAGAAAGCGAAAACAAAATCACCTTGATGATTTTCGCACAGCCGCAGGAAAAAGAGATTCTTGACCAAATCGTGTGGAGATTCGAGAACGCTCACCCGGGCACAAAAGTCAATTTCATTTCGTCAACTCAGGCGGAATACGGACAGAAATTGCAGGCACAGCTTGCCGCAAATCAGTTGCCAGACGTGTTCTATTTAGGACCGGGCGACGTGAGACAATATGTTGACAACAAGAAGGTTCTTGACCTCGCGCCGTATGTGCAGAACGTAACGGGCGTGGATTTTAATGATTTGTACGAAAATGCCGTTGATACTTACCGCTACGACGGACAGACGCTCGGACAGGGCGCGGCTATTTGGGCTTTGCCAAAGGATTTTGGTCCGTTTGCGTTCGCTTATAATAAAGATATGTTCAAAGAGCTCGGTCTTGAGCTGCCGTCAACCGAAAGCCCATACACATGGCAGGAGTTTATGGACGTGTGTGAAAAACTCACGCGCGACACAGACGGCGACGGCGAAATCGACAAGTTCGGAACAGGCTTGAATCCGCGCTGGGCATTGATTCAGTTCATTTGGGGAAACGGAGCGGACTTCATTGACGACACGCACACAAAAGTTACGATTACCGACCCGAAATTTGTGGAAGCATTGCAGTTCTGGGCAAATATGACCGTGGGCGGCACGACAATCGCAGGAAAAACGTATGCTCCTGTTACTCCGAGCGCGGCGCAGTCTCAGAGCCTCGATACTTATCAGCGTTGGCTCAAGGGCGACCTTGGTTTCTTCCCTGCAGGTCCGTGGGATTTGGCGGCATTCAACAAGACGCTCGCATTTGAATATGATTTAATTCCGTGGCCAGTACACACCGACAGAAGCCTGACTGCGACATATCGCGGCGGCGTTGGCTATGCAGTTGCGGCGAACTCAAAGCAGCCTCAGCTTGCGGCAGAACTTGCGCTGTATTTGTCTGCGGATAAAGAAGCAAACCAGATGTATTGCGACCTCGATTTGCAGATTCCTAATTTGAAATCGCTCGCAGAACGCTACAAGGCAAAGGGCAAGCCAGAAAACCGCGCAGAGTTCTTGAACATCATTTCAAAGACAGGTCGCGCATGGCCTTCTGATTTCACATACACAGGCGACTGGTTTGAAGAGTTCTTTGTGAGTGTGCAGAAAGTGGTTGACGGCGAAATGAGTGCCGCGGATTACTGCGCAGAGATTCAGCCGAAGATGCAGGATAAACTTGAAAAAGGTCTTGCAAAGGCTCGAAAGAACTCAAAATAACACACGCTGAGCGTGTTTTGTAAAAATAGCAGAGGCAATAAGCCTCTTGCTATAAGACCTTGAGAAAAAAATTAATGAGGGAGGCATTATGGCAAAAACGAATAAAGATGAGAGCAAAACTACAAAAACAGTGAAAAACGCTCATCGAGCGTGGGACGAAGAGGCAAAAATGGGATTGCTGTTCGTCTTGCCGCCAATCATCGGCTTTTTGCTTTTCACGGCGATTCCGTTCGTCTTTTCCATTTATGCGAGTTTCACGAACTGGGATTCAATGACCGATTTAACGCGCCTGTTTTCGATGGACGCGGCAGAAAAAGAGTATTTTTACGCAGGCTTTCAGAATTACAAAGAGCTGTTTAGCGATAGCGATTTCTGGAAAGCCCTTTGGAACACATTCTTCTATATGATTGGTATTCCAATCGGTATGCTTTGGGCAATTTCTCTCGCGGTGTCGTTTAATAAGCCAATTCACGGCGCAAAACTCTTCCGCGTGATTTACTATATTCCTGTTGTCAGTTCAATCGTCGCAGTTTCGCTCTTGTGGAAATGGCTGTACAACGGCGATTTCGGTTTAATCAATCAGTTTTTGAAGTGGGCATTCGGCGTAAAAGGTCCGAACTGGCTCGAAAACCCGTCCACCGTCAAGCCCGCAATTATGGCGATGACGATTTGGAGAGGAGTGGGCGGCACGGCGTTGCTCTATCTCGGCGGCTTGCAGAACCTGCCGACCTCGTATTACGAAGCGGCGTATCTCGACGGCGCGTCAGGCTGGAGAATCTTCCGTTCAATAACGTGGCCATTGCTCAAGCCGATTTCGTTCTTTATCGTGGTTACGGGCATCATCGGCGGTGCGCAGATGATTGTTGAACCGCAGATAATGGCTCCAGCAGGCGGCACGGACTACAGCGCAGGAACAATCGTGTTCTACATTTGGCAGCGGGCTTTCGGCTCGGCGGACGCAAAAGGCTATGCGTGTGCGGCGGCGTGGGTGCTGGCAATCATCATCTTTATCGTTACGGCGTTGCAATTCAAGTTCAGCAAAGAAAACGACAATTATCTTGAGTAGGAGGCAAAAATGGATTTAGTACAAACACGACCGCAGACGTTCCGACTAAGCAAAACCGCGCTCAAGCGGCTCGATACAACAGCGACATATATATTCTTGATTTTGGGCAGCGTCTTGATGATTATACCGCTTATATGGATGCTCTTTTCTTCGCTCAAAACTCCAGCGCAGTTTTTGACGACACAGCTTTCGCTCAAAATGCCCGAAAATCCGCAATGGACGAACTTCACCAAGCGCGTGTGGGAGATGAAGCCAAGCATTCAGCTCGGTATCCGCAACTCCGTGATAATTTCGTTTTCCACGATAATCGTCGGCACGTTCGTGTCATCTTTGGCGGCGTTCTCTTACGCAAAACTGCGCTTCCCGGGCAAAGACAAGCTCTTTCTTGCCGAACTTGCCACGATGATGATTCCTTTCGCCGTCATAATGATTCCGCAATTCATTATGTATGCGCGTATCGGCTGGCTGAACACGTGGCTTCCGCTGATGATTCCGGGAATGCTCGGCAACGTGAGTATGATTTTCTTCTTGAAACAGTATATGGGCGGAATCCCGACTTCGATGGTCGAAAGCGCACGCATTGACGGCGCAGGCTTCTTCCGCATTTATTGGCAAATCATTATGCCGAACGCAAAGCCTGCGGTTGCCGCGCAAGCAATCCTGTGGTTTATGGGCGCGTGGAACGACTTTTTTGCACCGAGCATTTACCTCAACGAGCCGACAAAACAGACGCTTCAGGTTATGATTAGCCAGCTCAATGCGATGTACGCTATTCAGACGGACTATCCGCTTTTGCTCACTGCGTCGCTCATTGCGCTTTTGCCTGTGTTAATCGTGTTTATGGTCTTCCAAAAGCAGATTATCGCCTCTGTTGCAATGACGGGATTGAAATAATGAAACTGGAATTAACAGGCGACATCAGAACCCACGACCCGACAATCGTGAAAGAAAACGGCGTGTATTATCGCTTTCAGACAGGCGAGGGCTTGCCGTTCCACCAATCAGCCGACTTGCGCCATTGGCAGAGCGCAGGCGAGATTTTCCCCGTCGCACCCGATTGGACGGCGCACGCCATTCCCAAATCGACGCGGCATTTGTGGGCACCCGAAATCATACGGCGCGGAGATGAATGGCGAGTGTATTATTCGGTCAGTTCGTTCGGCAGCCAAAAAAGCGCAATCGGTCTTGTGGTGAATAAATCGCTCGACGCAAAAAGCGCAGATTACGGCTGGAGTGATTTAGGCGCGGTGTTGCAGTCGGACGAAAGTTGCCGCTATAACGCGATTGACCCGTGCGTCGTGAGCGAGGGCGGAGAAGATTATTTGCTTTTCGGCTCGTTTTGGGGCGGTCTGTTTTTGACAAAATTGACGGCGGAAGGCTTTGTCGCAAAAGACACAGAAGTGCGCAATATCGCCACGCGGCAGCTTGAGAAAGACAACGCGATTGAAGGCGGATTTTTGTTTCGGAGAGGCGATTGGTGGTATTTGTTTGCGTCGTTCGATTTTTGCTGTCGCGGCACGGCAAGCACATACCGCATCGTGTACGGCAGGGCGAAAACGCTCGCGGACGATTTTGTTGACCGCACGGGCAAGAAAATGACGGAGGGCGGCGGCACTGTTTTGCGAGACGGCTCGAGTTTTGCGCGCTGGGCAGGCACGGGACACAACAGCGTTTTCTGCGACGACGGCAAAACGTATCTCGTGTATCACGCCTACGACCGCGAAGATGAAGGGAAAAGCAAGCTGCAAATAGAAGAGATTTCGTTTGACGAGGACGGCTGGCTGTCATAGATTGTTTTCAGTGCGTTTTCAACAAGAAATTACCCGCCGCACGAGTGAAATGAGTAATTTATTTCTGAAAATTGGTCGCCGCACGTTTGCGGGAGCAATTTCCAAAAAATAATACGGCAAAAACAACAATGGAGATGTGAGGGAAAAATGAATTATATTGATTTGACGGCGGAAGACGAGAAAAAGCCGCTGATTTTGCAGAGAGCAGACCCGTATGTGTATTATCACACGGACGGTTACTACTATTTCACCGCGAGTTCGCCCGAATACGACCGCATTGAGCTTCGCCGCGCGTGGTCAATCAAAGCACTCGCCGACGCAGAGCCGCTCGTGATTTGGCGAAAGCACGCCACGGGGCAGATGAGCTATCACATTTGGGCGCCCGAATTGCATTTCGTCGGCGGCAAATGGTACATCTATTTTGCGGCAGGGCGCGCCGAAGACCACTGGTGGATTCGCTCGTTCTGCTTGGAAAACGAAAGCGCAGACCCGTTCACTGGGCATTGGGAAGAAAAGGGGCAGTTCGTCGCGGATTGGGATTCGTTTATGCTCGATATGACGAGTTTCACTCACGGCGGCAAGCAATACGCGATTTGGGCGCAGAAACGGCAGACACGCGAGGAAAACAGCGCGCTTTACATTGCCGAGATGGAAAATCCGTACACGATAAAACGCGGACAGACGCTGTTGACGTTCCCCGAGTTTGAGTGGGAATGTCGCGGATTTCGCGTGAACGAGGGCGCGGCGGTGTTGAAGCGAAACGGCAAGATTTTCGTTACCTACAGCGCAAGTGCGACGGACGCGACGTATTGTATGGGGCTGCTGTGGGCAGACGAGGGCGCGAATTTGCTCGACGCGAAAAGCTGGCACAAGAGCGAAAAGCCCGTGCTAACGACCGACGAGGCGAAAAAGATTTTCGGTCCGGGACACAACAGCTTTACGACGAGCCGCGACGGGAAAACGGATTATCTGATTTATCACGCGCGACCGTATGCCGAAGTGGATTTGGATTTTGCGCTGTACGACCCGAATCGGCACACATGGGTGAAAGAAATCCGCTACGACAACAAGGGTTTCCCCGTGTTTCAATGAGCAAATAAAATAAAGCAGAATTGAGGAGATAACAGAAATGAAAGAAAAAATCGTTGTGGATACGACGGCGCGGCTGTCAACAATCAGCCCCGATATTTACGGGCATTTTTCCGAGCATTTGGGGCGGTGCATTTACGGCGGCTTTTGGGTCGGCAAAAACAGTGAAATCCCTAACATTCACGGTTATAACAAGGCGGTTGTCGAGGCGTTTAAGGCGCTTGACATTCCGAATTTGAGATGGCCGGGCGGGCTTTTTGCCGACGAATATCATTGGCGCGACGGCATTGGCGAGCAATCAAACCGCAAGAAGATGGTAAACACGAACTGGGGCGGTTTGGTGGAAGATAATTCGTTCGGCACGCACGAGTTTTTTGGGCTGTGCGATGAGCTTGGCTGCAAACCGTATATCTGCGGCAACGTGGGAAGCGGCAGCGTGCGCGAGATGGACGAATGGATTGAATATATGACGTTCGACGGCATTTCTCCGATGGCGGATTTGCGAAAAGCGAACGGGCGCGAAAAGCCGTGGGTGCTCGATTATTTTGGAATCGGCAACGAAAACTGGGGCGGCGGCGGCAATATGCGCGCAGAATTTTACGCGGATTTGTATCGGCAGTTTCAGACGTATGTAAAGCAATACGGCAACAAAAAGATTTTCAAAATCGCGGGCGGTCCAAATGTGGACGATTATCATTGGACTGATACGCTGATGAAAAATGCGCATTGGCTGATGGACGGGCTGAGTCTGCATTATTACACCTACGAATATCGCTGGGAAGACAAACGCAGTGCAACCACGTTCGATACCGAGGGCTATTACCGCATTTTGCGCAATGCGTTCCGAATGGACGAGCTTATTCGCCGCCACAGCGAGATTATGGACAAATACGACCCCGAAAAGCGTGTTGCGCTTGTGGTCGATGAATGGGGCAACTGGTTTGCGCCGAAAGAGGGCACGAATCCCGGATTTTTGGAGCAGGATAACACGGTGGCAGATGCTCTGGTGGCGGGGATTACGCTCAATATTTTCAACAACCATTCAGACCGTGTTCGCGTGGCAAACTTGGCGCAGGCGGTCAATGTGTTGCAATCTCCTGTGCTCACAAAGGGCGACAAAATCGTGCTTACACCGACGTATCACGTTTTGCACCAGTACAAGCAGCACATGGGCGGCACACTTCTTTCGACAACATCTGCGCACACATACTGCGGTATGAGAGATGTTACCAATTACAGAGCAAAGCTCGCGGGCAAAGATGAAAAAGAAAACGTCATCATTCCTGACCTTAACACCAGTGCTTCTGTGCGCCACTGCGACAAGTGCGGCAAAGATGTGTACTGCATCACGGTCGTCAACACAGATGCAGAAAGCTCTAAAAACGTCTCGGTTTCTCTTGCGAACCTCTCTGGCGCAATCGCAGAAGCAAATGCAACCATTGTTACAGGCGACAGCTACGACACAATAAATACGTTCGAGAATCCCGACGTAGTTACAGAAAAAGCGCACAGCGTCAAAATCGACGGCAAAGACAGCGTTTCGCTCTCCCTGCCAGCGCACTCTGTTGTTTGCATTACGCTTAAAGCATAACCGTCACGGACGGTCTTTCAAAAAGCCATTGACAGATACAAAGTCGTGGCTTTTTCAGAACACAGTTTAACCGTATGGAGAAAAAGAATGAAGACAAAGGTTACAGTAGTAAAAGAGTTCAAGATTGGCGATGTCGATAAAAATCTTTTCAGCTCATTCATCGAGCATTTGGGGCGCGCGGTGTATACTGGCATCTACGAGCCAGACAACAAATGCGCCGATGAGCAGGGATTTCGCAAAGACGTTATCGATATGGTGAAAGATTTGCACGTTTCTTTGGTGCGCTATCCCGGCGGAAACTTCCTTTCGGGCTACAACTGGAAAGACGGCATCGGCAAAAGAGAAAATCGCCCGACTCGTCTTGACCGCGCGTGGCACACAATCGAGCCGAACGAAATCGGAATTGATGAGTTTGTGGATTGGGCGGCGAAGAGCGGCACGGAAGTTATGGGCGCAGTGAATATGGGAACAGGCACGCCGCAGGACGCAGGCGACTTGGTCGAATACTGCAACTTCGAGCGCGGCACATATTGGAGCGACCTCCGCCGAGCAAACGGACACGACAAACCGCACAATATCAAAACGTGGTGTGTCGGCAACGAAATGGACGGACCGTGGCAGATTTGCCATCTCGACGCTGATGATTACGGCAAAAAGGCGCGGGAAGCCATCAAGATTATGAAGTGGACTGATGAGTCAATAAAGACCGTCGTCTGCGGCTCTGCGTCTAGCGGAATGCCGACGTATCCTGAATGGGACAGAATCGTCTTGGAGCACACTTACGACCTTGCGGATTACATCTCGATTCACCGTTACTTCGAGAACTTCGGCAACGACGACGATTTCTTGGCAAGTTTCTACGATATGGAGCAGTTCATCAAGACGGCGGTCGCGACGTGCGATTACGTCAAGGCGTTGAAGCGGTCTAACAAGACGATGTACCTTTCTTTCGACGAATGGAACATTTGGTATCAGCAAAAGAGCGAGCCGCACCCGTGGCAGAAAGCTCCGCGCATTCTCGAAGACCATTATTCTCTGCTCGATGCGCTTGCATTCGGCGGTATGGCGATAACGCTTTTGAACCACGCCGACCGCGTAAAAGTGTCTTGCCTGGCTCAGCTTGTCAACGTTATCGCTCCGATTTTCACAGAGCCTGGAAAGGGTGCTTACAAGCAGTCGATTTATCACCCGTTCCGCGACATCTCAGTTTTCGGACGTGGAACTGCCTTGCAGCCTGTGGTCAACACAGAAAACAAGACGACAAAATACGGCGAAGTCCCGAGCGTCATCTTTGCAAGCACATTGAGCGAAGACGGAAGCGAAATCACGCTTTTTGCGCTTAACACGTCAAAGAGCGAAGACAGCGAAACAACAATCGATTTGAGTTCGTTTGAAAAGAGCGAGATGATTTACAGAACAGAGCTTACAGGAAATGATTTGAGCGCAAAAAACAGCCTTGAAGAACCTGAGAAAGTCTGCAACAAGCCTGTTGCGCTCACACAAAGCGATAACGGCAAGTTCACGCTTTCGCTCACAAAAGCAAGCTGGAACGTTATCCGCTTCAAAATAAAATAAGACACAAATCTTTTTGTCATAATACTCCTCTTGTCCGTTTGTTCTGTCAGAATAAGCGGGCATTCTTTTCAAAGCCGAAATCATGTGCGATAATCCAAAAAGGAGAAAAAAATGAACGACAATGCTTTTTTCAGCAAGTTTTTGCTTCTGCTCTTCCTTTTGTCAGCGGCGCTTTTTTCTTGCAACGAGATAATACAGAGTGCTGTCGAGGATGCGCTCGATGACGGAAAGCCAAAGATTGTTTCGACTTGGGAAGACGACAAAGTGAACGCACAAGTTGTCTTCTTCGACGACGAAACCGTAATCTACGGCAGCAACACTTTCACTTATCGAGGAAATCCAAATACAAAAAGCGGAACTCTGACAATCTATGACGGCGAGCGGGTTTTTGACAAATGGGAGATTTGGCAAGACCACGCCACAGGCTTTGAGCATGAGTTCACAAGAGTCGTACAATGATAATTTTTCCCTCGATAGATTTTCTACATTGCCAGAAACATTTGTTTTTCCACTTTCCCGAAACGGGAAGACTCAAAAACGCTATAAAATCCAATTTCATGCCATAAATCTCTTGACATTGTATTAGGGGGGGTAAAATCATTTAATTTTTATTAAAAGAGAGGTTTACTCTATGAAAAGATTTTTCAACTTTAAAACATTTTTGTCATAATACTCCTTCTGCCCCACATTTTTGTGAAATACCTCCTAATTTTGCAAAGGTGCGGGGTTTTTTGTCTGCGTTTTTGCAGACAAAGTGGAAAAAAAGAAAAAAACAGTGTTGACACAAATTTTGAAAATTGGTATTATATCAAACATCACACGGTGGTATAGTCCAGTCGGTAGAACAACGGACTCATATTCCGTATGTCATAGGT
>CALBGU010000240.1 GCA_937893155.1 uncultured Treponema sp.
TGGAAGTCATCGCAGACTTCCGACTGACATCTCTCATTCTGTTTTAGGTGAAAAACTTGGGGTGAAGAAAGAGCCAGTGGCTCTTTCGATAGCGCAGCGGAGAACAACACAACCCGCAGCCGCCCCGCTTCACATTAAAAATAGGGTCTTATGAAAAACCTTTATCGCTGGTCGATGGAGATTGCTTGTGGTTTTTGCGTTGGTATTAGGGACAGGGAACTCTCTTTGGAGGCTCCGACGAGGTAGATGGTGTCGCTAAGGTCGGCAACATAGAGGTTGCGGGTGTATGCTGTCTGGCGCGACTGTCGGGGGCTGTTGGTAGTGGCTATGATGAGCATGCGTCCGTTGTCGAGGGCTTGGAGCCATTCGTTGGGCATCACTTTGTACATGCAGCGAGCCAGCACCACGATGATGGGGCAAGAGCCTTTCAGCAGGAAGTGCAGCACGTCGCGTTCCAGACGCGAGTTGAAGCCGCTGACCACACATTGCTTCCCGTCTGATTTCTCCACAGCCCAGTCGTAACACCGCATCACCTCGTCCGACGGCACACGGCTTGCCGCCAGAAAACCCACCTTGGGCAGGCTCAACAGTTCTTTATTGCCAAAGTATTCCATTTCTGTACTTACTCCTCATTCAGCTCGTCGCCCATGCGGTACTTGATGTCGTAGTTGATGATGAAGTCCAGCTCTTCCTCCGTGAAGCCATAATGCTTCGCAAGTACCTTGTCTATCTCGTCGATGATGGGCTTGGAGAGTTTTTTTTGGTAAGCAAACGATTCGTTAATATTGCCATCTCGCTTTTTTATTTTAGAGTATATTTTATTTCTATTCATATCTTCCTCAAGCTCGCTTGCAAATATTCCAATATCGTTAATCTCATCATAATTAAGCCGAAATCCACATACATTGGAGTCAGTTTGATTGAACATGTCAAAATTTGTCGCATAGTACCACCAATACATATTAGAGTTTAGTCCTGCCATAAGATATTTGGATTCTTTTAATCCTGTTATGGATTTGGATTTATTACTTGCTGATGAAGTATTAAAACCATTGTTGAGAAATATTATCCAGTAGCGTAATCCTGCTGAGCGATAATGTATTCTGTACTTGTCACATGAATCGACACACAAGAACTCTATTGGTTTATCTTTCTCATATTTTGATAAAATACCAAGCTCAAGAGGATTACTAAATCTTAATATTCTGTCACGGAGAAGTGATTGGGTATATCCTATGTTGTTAAACAAAAAACGACGATGTTCGCTGTTCCACCTCAAAACTTCAGTCGTATAAATTATATCTTTACTTTTATTGTTAGATATTACAATGTTTAATCTCTGATCTGCACCTTTGCCTCCATCGAATAATTTTGCTGGACGTATTTCATACGAACTTATAAAGGACGACTTACCTTTTGTCAACAACTCTCTAAGCGATGCCATATTTTTTGCAGCGGTAAATGACAAGGGAATAATCATCCCAATATTCATGGTTGAAGAGGATAATACAGAAGAACGTTCTATGACGTAAGCATATAAATTTGCACATTCTAAAGTGATATAGTTCTTTAATTTATATCCATTAGATGATGCCTCCCTTTTTTTTCTATCTATAGGGCATACCACATACGGCGGATTGCCGATAATCACATCAAAGCCGCCCGTTTTTTGCACAGTTGACGCATTTTCTTGCGAAAGTGGACTTGCACCAAATGGTTTTTCGCCATTTTCTTGCAAAAGCGGGCTTGCAACAAATGGTTTTTCACCGTTTTCTTGCGAAAGCGGGCTTGCAACAAATGTTTTTTCACCATTTTTTTGCGAAAGCGGGGTTTTACTAAATGGTTTTTCGCCATTTTCTTGCGAAAGCGGGCTTGCAACAAATGGTTTTTCGCCGTTTTCTTGCGAAAGCGGGCTTGCACTAGACACCGTAGACAAGGGGGCATGCCCCCTTGCTTCCTCCGTATGCTCTTTTATTTCCTCCGTATGCTCTTTTATTTCCTCCGTATACTCCCTTGTTTTCTCCGTATGTTTCGTTGCTATATTTTTTCGGGAGACATCTTCAAAGGCTGTTTCAATATTTACCGTCTTTATAAGCGAGTACACATCTTGAGGAAGCGGAGATAAACCATGTTTCTCTCTGTTATGTTCAATATAGTTTATGGCAGAAGCAATATGTTCATAAGAGAAAACTTCTTCACAGCCAAATTTTTGTGTCCACAAGGAACATTGAGTTTCTCCGTGTTCCTTATTAGCAAAAGTATTATTGACAATGGCGCATGCGTCCTTGCTATTTTTTTGCACAGTTCGCCCATTTGCGATATTTACAGCACGCGAAGTCATTGCCTTTATTTTTCCAACAATTTTTGAAACTTCATCTTCTGCACAAACAAGCAATAAATGTATGTGGTCTAAGCAAACATTAAAAGCAAGAATTTGTAGATGGTCTTTTTCAGCAATTTCTGCAACCGTTTTTATAATCAATAATTCGTCTTGACTGGAAAGTTCAATAGGCTCTGCATTTGGTCTAAGCCCCTTATCGCGCCTTGCTCTAACATTGTAATCAATCATACGTTGAGAAGTTCTGCTGTCATGTGTTGCTGTCGTAATATGCCAAACTCTTTTTGTCGCTGTAGACAAGGGGGCATGCCCCCTTGCTATATGGCAATCTTCACAAAATACTTCGGGGAATTCGTTTTTCCAATCAAAAGCCTTTTCGCCTGCAACATTTTTGTCGTCTATGAGCGAGTTTCCGCATTTGATATTGCCGCCGAGCGCGGAAAGTTTGCGGTTCTTTTTTGCCGTGCCGAGCCAGAGCGAGAGCTTTGCAATCTCTACGCTTTCTTCGTTGATGTCCACGCCGAAAAGGTTGTTTTCCAAAATCGCATTGTCGATGTTCTCAAAATACAACTCGCCGGGGTGGATTTTCTCCCAATATCTTCTCACGAGTTCGTGTTCTTTTTGCAGCTGCTTCAACGCCGCATTCAAAAACGCCCCCGACCCACACGCAGGGTCAAGAATTTTCAGATTCAACAGCCACTCGCGATACGCCGTAAGCCGAGAATCAAAGCTCTTTTGCGTCATCGGAGAACCGTAAGACACTGAAAAATCCTCGTCGCTAATCTGCCACGCCGCACGCTTTGCCTCGCACAGTTTTCCGATTGTGTTTTCTACGATGTAGCGCGTAATGTATTCAGGCGTATAAAAAACCCCGTCTTTCTTTCGCTTGGATAACCTCGCCCCCTGCCCCTCTCCTGCTAGGCGCGGGGAGTCTTTGGCGTTCTCCCTCGCCGCAGTAGAGCGGCTGTTAGGTGTGTTTTCCTTGTTCCCCCTCGTCGATTCGGAGAGGGGGTTAGGGGGTGAGGTCAATTCCGCTTGCACCTCTTCAATTTCTGTCAAAGAGTTCTCAAAAATGCGCCCGAGAATATCCACGCTGATTTGGCTTTGAAAATCGTACTGTGCAATCTTCTCGCAATTTTCTTTCAACACGTCGTCGCCGATTTCAATCGCGTCAAGAATATCGTCCGTCTTGAAAAGTCCGCCGTTATACGCAAATATATCGCGTGAATGGTCGTCCTCATTCACAAAGCCGTGATTTATCCTTTCAAAAAACGTCTTGAATAGCGAATAAAGAGGCTGCGGATAGCCAAGCTTTTTGAGCTGCTTCCAATCCGCGATAATTCCTGCCACGCTGTTCGTCGGCAAAAGTCCTCTGTCCGAGCAAAATCGAATAAAGATAATGCGGTCTAAGATTTTCTGCGTCATCTTGAACAGCAATAACCTCACCCCTTGCCCCTCTCCTAGCAGGAGCGGGGAGTCTTTGGCGTTCCCCCTCGCCGACTCGGAGAGGGGGTTAGGGGGTGAGGTCATATTCCTCTCGCAGATGTCAGCGAACAATGCACGCTTGAAGTTAGAATAATCGCGATAGAACTTATCGGTTATCTCATTTTCTTCGCTCACGGTTTCCATTTTCATCTTGAGCGGCACATCGCTTTTTATGCTCTCCACCGACAAAAGCAGATACAGCAGAGCAAAGTTTTCTTGTGCGGTCGAAAACAAGTCCGATTTAGATTTTGCAATATCAAAAAGATTAAACTCCACATAATCCGATTGCACATCAACATAAAACCGCAACCGCTCAAAGTTGCTCACAATGACATACGAACAGCCTGTGTGAAAGTTTTTGTATGAAAACGCCTGAAACGCCACTTTGTCCAAATCAGTCGTATTCATGCCTTTCAGCTCTATAACGGCTCTGATTTTTTCTTCGTTGTTCTCTTCGCAAATTGCCGCATCTGCCTTTTTCGAGTTCGATTTATCTTTTACTTCGTTTTTCGCTTCCGTAAAGATATTGTAGTTCGCATCAGGCTTAATCGTGTACCCCAAAACTTTGCAGAACAACTCGCGGATAAATCCCTCTTGATATTGCTCTTCCTTGCTCGCGCGGATATTTTTCTGCTTCGCGCTGTTTGCAAAAGTGCTCTGAAACGCCTGAAACTTTGCTTCAAGCACGCTTTTGTCAATCTCTTTCAAATGTCTATCGATTACCGATTTCTGAAACATACTTTTCCTCATTTCGATTTTACAAAAAAAAACGCCATTCTGCAAACAATTTTGTAAACAGAAGAGCGTTTTTTTGTAAGACAGGCTTGTCATTGCCGCATTTGATAATCTTTTTCGCACATTTTGCTTTTATTATTCTGCGTTTTTCAGCACAAACAACTTTATGCCTTCGCTTTTGAATTTCTTTTTGACCGCTTGTACCACCGCGCGCACTTTTTCAGCGTCATCATCGTCAACGTAGCTGAACAGCACAAAATTCGTTTCCGGCCACGTCGTGTTCCCGAGTTTTCGGTCATCGCCACCGCGCCCCTGCACCAGCGGAATCACGGTGTACAAAAAATTCGGGATTTTTTCTTCCAAAAGCTCCGTCAGGTCGTCCTGTACGCTCTGATTTGCCACAATTTCAATCCTGCACATTCTGTTCCTCCACTTCTGCCGCCGGCTCCGCTACCGCTTTTCGTCTGCTCCGACGTTTTGGCTTTTCTTCATCGCCCGATTCTGACTCCGTTTCTTCTGTTTTTTCGCTTCTTTTTCGCGAAACACGTTTTTTTGCCATCTTTTCTGCGTCTTTTTCATCAGAATCATCTTCTTTTGCTTCAGAATCATCTTCTTTTACTTCAAAAGCATTTTCTTTTACGTCAAAAGAATCTTCTTTTACGTCAGAATCATTTGATTTTACTTCAGAATCATCTGCTTTTACGCTAGAATCAGATGATTTTCTTCTGGAACGTGTTGCTTTTGGCTTAGATTCTGCATTTTTTTCTTCCAAAACAGTAGATTTTGGCTTTCGAGTCGTTTTTTTGCTCTTTTCAGTGCTGGAAAGTGCAGGCAAAACAACGGTGATTCTATTTTTAGCGTGCTTTTTGGGGCGCATAACAAGCGAATACAGCACGGGGATAAAAAACAGCGTGATGAACGTGCTGCTTGAAAGTCCGCCGACGACCGCCACGCCGATTGGCTGCACCATTGCCGCGCTTCCCGAGGTAGCAAAGCACATCGGAATCATTCCCAAAATCGTGGTCAGCGTGGTCATCAAAACAGGGCGCAAGCGGCTCGTTCCCGCCTGAAAGCACGCTTCTTTGATTTCAATGCCGCGGTCCACGAGCAAATTGGTGTAATCCACAAGGATAATGCCGTTATTTACGACGATACCGACGAGCATAATCAAGCCGATTGCGCTCATCATCGAAATCGTCTGTCCGCTGATTTTGTAAATCGCCACCACGCCGATGATGAGGAACGGAATCGTACACAAGTTGATGAGCGGCGCTTTGAAACTCTCATAGGTGCCTGCCATAACGCCAAAGACGAGCAAAATCGCCATAATCAAAATCTTGCCGTAGGCTTTTCCTTGGTCCTGCATATTTTTGAGCGAGCCTTCGTAGGCAATCGACACATTGTCAGGGACGATGAAACTTTGGGCGATGCCCTCTCGGATTTCGTCTTCCACCACCGACGCATTCGTGTTCGTAACGATGTCCGCCGTAACGTGCACAATGCGGGTTTGATTGTCGCGGCTGATAGAAACAGGTCCCAAGCCTTTTTTGACCGACGCAAAATTTGCCACGCTCACCTTGCCACCCGTACCATTGACGTAAATCGACTCGAGGTCGGTTACTTTTTCGCGGTCTGACGGCTTGAGCATAACGATAACGTCGTATTCCTTGCCGTCCTTGCGGTACACCGTGCTGGTTACGCCGTCGATTGCGTAATTGATTTCGTCTGCCACGGTCGTTACGTCCACGCCAAAATTGTACGCGCGCTGGCGGTCAATCACGATTTCCACCTGCGGCAATCCTTCGGTAGTGTCAATCGTCGCTTCTCCCACGTCGTCAATGGACTGCATTACCTCTTTTACCTGTTTTGCCACCTGCAACGCCGTATCCAAATCGGAACTGCGGATTGCGATGTCGAGGTCGTCTCCCGCCATCTGCTGGCTTCTGCCCGCGCCAAAAGAGAACTCGCCGTCAGCAAAATCGGCAAAATGCGCGCGCAGTTTCTGCTGAATCGTTGCGCTAGTGTCAATCTGCTCCGCGCTTTCGGGCAAGCGGATTTCGATAGACGCAGTGTAGGTGCTCGACGTGCCGCGTCCCGTGCCGATTGACGTAATCAGCGTTTTGTAGCCCTTGATTTCGTCGCGCACGATTTGTTCCATCTGCTCAATGACGGCGGTCGTTTCCGAAAGCGTCGTGCCGATGGGCATCGTGAGTTTTACCGTAACGCTGTCGTCGTTGGTGCGCGAAAGCATAGTAATGCGCATTGTGGGAATAAATGCGATTGAAACAATCAGCGCGCACACGCAGATAAGCGTGGTCAGCAAGCGATTGTTCAGTGCTTTTTTGAGGATTTTGCTGTAAAATGCGGTGATAATCTGCAAGATTTTATCAAGCGAACCATAAAACCAAATCAAAAAAGAGCTCGTGAGCGGCTTTTCTACGCGGTTCGTGAGCGGGAAAAAATGCCCCGCAAGCACAGGCACCAGAAAAATCGCCACAAACAGCGAAGAAACCAGCGCGATGACCACGGTAAAAATAATGCCCTTGAACATCTGCCCCATAAAGCCCAAATCGCTCATAAAAAACAAAAACGGAATGAAAACGCAAATCGTGGTTAAATTGCCCGAAATGACCGACATCACCATTTCTTGGCTGCCCAAAATGGCGGCGACGTGCGGTTTTGCGCCACGAGTGCGGTACGAATGGATATTTTCTATCATAACGATTGACGCGTCCACAATCATACCAACACCCAAAATCAAGCCCGTCAGCGTCATCATATTGAGCGTAATTCCCACAAAGTTCATACACAAAAGCGTGATGACCATCGAAAGCGGAATGGAAATCGCGATGATAATCGTGCTTTTCATACTTTTGAGGAACAAGAACAAGATGATAATTGCCAAAATCAAGCCTTGATATGCCGACTCAATGAGCGTATTTATCGTATCGCGGATAGAATCCGTATCGTCGGAAACGATTTCGAGTGTAATATCGCTCGGCAGCTGCTCTTTTATCTTCTCAAGTTTCTCATACACGGCGTTCGCCACCGTAACGCTGTTCGTCCCCGACTGCTTGGTGATTGCCACATACACGCCCGGCTCACCGTTGATAAAGACCTCGCTCGATTTATCTTCGTAGCCCATAAATGCCGTGCCGATGTCGCTCAATTTGAGGTCGTAGCCGTTCACCGTGGTAATCACCGTATTGTTGATTTCGTCAATGCTCGAATATTCGCCGGTGGTGCGGATTGTGTAATCGCGTTTGCCCTCGCTGATTTTTCCGCCGCCAAGCTCCAGATTTTGCTTTGAAAGCGCCGCAGACACCGCCGAAAACGTGAGATTATACGCGGCAAGCCGATTCTGCGAAAGTTCCACGCGCACGATTTTGTCCCGTCCGCCCGAAACGCTCGCTTCCGCCACGCCGTCCACTTGCTCAAGACTGTCCACAATAGAATCTTCAGCGATTTGCTTGAGGTCGTCGTTGCTGCGATTTCCGCGCACCGCGAGGCGAATAATCGGCATACTGTTTGAATCCATTTTGAAAATCGACGGCGTACCTGCGTTGTCGGGGAGGCTCGATTTTACGCGGTCGAGTTTGTCGCGAATGTCCGCGGTTGCCACGTCCAAATCGTAGCCGTAATCGAACTCGAGCATAATGCGCGACGTGCCTTCAGACGATGTGGAAGTCATTTCCTGCAATCCCGAAACGCTGACCAAACCGCTTTCGAGGATTTGTGTAACCGATTTTTCCACGCTTTCCGGACCTGCATTTTTGTACGTCGTGGAAATCATAATCACCGGCATATCAATGTCAGGCATAAGCGCAATCGCGACGCGCTGGAGCGAGAAAAAGCCGAGGATTCCCAAAAGCGCAAACACGATAAGCGTCAAAACGGGGTGAGAGAGGGTGCTTTTTGATATACTCATTGTCTGCTCCTTATCCTTACCGTTCGCCCGTGCTGCTTACACCGCCCCAACTGCGCTTTCGCGAACTCGCTGCGGCAGGAATATCCTGTTTCTTTTCGCTTGTTTCGGCAATTTTTTCTTCCGCTGGCGGCGTTATATCTGCGACCGGATTTTTGGGCGGCTGTTCGCGTTCGCCTTTTTCTTCGGATTTTTGCTTTGGAACCTCTGCAATGTGCTCCGCTTCGCGTGTTTTTTGCGACACAACAGCATTTTTCGGAACGCCGTTCGTAATATCGCGCACCTGAGCGCCGTCCGAAAGCGACGTTTGCCCCGCCACCACGATTTTTTCGCCCTCTTTAATGCCGCTCAAAACCTGAATCATTCCGTCCACGCTTTCTCCCAGCACCACTTCGCGCTGTTCGGCAATGCCGTTGCTGTTCACCACAAACGCATATTGCTTTGAATCCTTTGTCACCACCGAATCGGACGGCATTACAACCTCGCCCGCAAAATCGCGCGTGTAAAGAATGACTTTGGCAAACATTCCCGCATTGATTCGGCTGTCTTTTTTGTCAAACGTCATAATGATTTCTTTGGTGCGGCTCGTCGCGTCAACCACGGGGCTCACGCGCGAAATCGTCGCCTTAAAAACCACGCCCGGATATGCCTCCAGCGAAATATCCGCACTCAATCCCGTCTTCAAAAGCGCAACGTAGCGCTCCGGGATATTCGCCGTAATTTGCAGGCGGTCAACATCGCCGATAATCGTAATCGCGCTGTTGGTGCTCACCGTCGTGCCCTCTTTGAGCGGCGTCGATACGATAGAGCCGGAAATCGGCGCATACACAGGCGAAAGCGCGTACTGCGTGCCCGGTTCCGACGGGTCAACGCGAGCAATCACCGCGCCTTTTTTCACCGGCGAGCCAAGCGACACATTGACGCTGCGGATTTTTCCGCCCATATCGGGAAACACCTCGATAGAACTTTGAGCCTCAACCTCGCCGTTCGTGGCAACATAATCGTGCAGCACCGTTTTTTCCGCCGTCATCGTCTTTACCGAAAACACCGTCTGCACCGCAGAGCCACCGCGCATTTTCGGCTTTCCGCCGCCGTTTTTTGACTGCACGCGCGCCACAATCACCATCGCCACCGTTACCACCAAAATCACCAATAAGGCTAGAGCCTTCGTTCTTTTTTTTCCCGCCATTTTTCATACCTTCCATCTAAAAACGCACATAACAAAACATCTCACTGACCCCGTTACTCCGCCGCCACTTTTCCAAGCGACAGCGTGCCAAACGGGATTCCCAATTCGTTTTCCAAATCCAAAATGCTCGAAATCAGCGAATACGCCGCGCTTTTTAAGTTCACCTGCGCTTCAAGCAAGCCGTCCAGCGCCGTTTGCAGCGACAGCAAATCCTTTGAGCCGCGCTGATACGCCGTAAGCGTCATATCGTAGGTTTCTTTTGCAAGGTCAGCACTCGCTTTTAGCGACGCGATTGCCGCTTTAGATTGCGCAATGGAACGCAAATAGCTTTCGGTGTTCACCCGCAGCGTCGTTTTTTCGTCCTCAATCTGCAATTCCAGCGATTTCACCTCGTCTTTTGCGCTCGACACATTTTGAGCGCTCGACGACCACGGCAAAATCCCGTCCAGCGGAATCGACACGCTCGCACTGATTGCGCCGCCGTTCGTGCCGTCCTTGCTCCCCGTTTTGTAGCTACGAGAGGCTTCGTAACTGCCCGTAATCGTCGGACCGTAGGCGTTGAAGCGACTGGCAAGCACCGCCGTTTGCGCCAAAGATAATTTGTTCTCAAGCGCTTTGAGCGTGGCAGACTGAGCCTCGATGTCGTCAATAGAAATATCGCCGATTAAAAGAATGTCGTCCAACGTGCCGTTCAAAACCAGATTCACGTCCTGCGAAATGCCGAGCGTTTGCTTGAAACTCGCCATATCGTTTTCCAGAGTGGTTTTCGCACTCAACACGTTCGGCTTTTGATTTTCCACGCTCACCTGCGCACTTAGCACGTCCAACCGCGACATTCCGCCCTGATTGTA
This sequence comes from uncultured Treponema sp., assembly GCA_937893155.1. GTDB lineage: Bacteria > Spirochaetota > Spirochaetia > Treponematales > Treponemataceae > Treponema_D. The sequence continues at coordinate 10,524 of CALBGU010000240.1, forward strand.
TTTTGAAAGATTTTGCTGATACTGTTTTTCCGCACTCTCAAGATTCTGTTCCTGCAATTTCACATTGTCTGCGTCGTACAACAATTTGTAAAATGCCTTTCGCACGTTCAATTCCACGGTTTTCACTGCCGTTTCGTAAGAAAGTTTGCCGTTTTCGTAATTGATTTTTGCCGTTTTGATTTCAGTATAAAGCGCAGGTGTTATAGAAACAGAAACGCGCCCGTAGAGTTTGCTCGTCCCGATTTCCGTTTCGCCCGGCTCCACGCTTTTGGAATACGTTGCGCCCGCCGTCAGACTCGGAGAAATGCTGTTCCACGAATACGCATTTGAGCGCTTGTAGCCGTTGAGCGTAATTTCTTCTTCTTTGAGCGACAGATTGTTTTCCAAAGCCATCTGCACCGCCGCATCGACACCAATCGTCTGCGTTACGGTTTGCGCACACACAGGAAGCGCACTCATTGCTCCAAAAATAAAAAGTGTATATGCTTTTACCAATTTCATATATGCTCCTGTCTATAAAACGCAATAAACGCTAAAAGAATACTAGAAAGAAGTGAGATTTTCAAAAAAAATGTGTTATCGTGCCTTGAAATTTGTGTTATTTTGGCGGTATCTATGATAGACTTTCTTGCATTATCATTTTGCAACATACATTTTCATCTTGAGGAAAAAGAATGAAGAACAAAGAAAATAACGAGCTTGCCGTGTGCGGTTGGGCTGCGGTAAAAGCATTGTGCAGTAGTAATCTACACAAAGTTTCGCGCCTGTATTTTACCAAAGAGCGCGCACGGGATTTGGGAGATGCGTGCAGGGGACTTGCGGCACGAAAACGCCCCTACAATATGGTGGAAAACGAAGCGGAACTCGAAAAGCTCTCGGGAACGCCGCATCATCAAGGCGCGGTCGCAATGATTTTTGCACCAAAAATAACGCCGCTCACCACGGATATTACACAGCAATGGATTACAGACGGCGAAAGCGCGGTTTTGCTCGACAGAATCGGGAACGCGAACAATCTGGGCGCAATCGTTCGGAGCGCGGCATTTTTCGGGTTCAAAAACATCATTTTGCCGCTCGATGAATCGCAATCAATGATAACAACGAGCGCATATCGCGTGGCGCAAGGCGGAATGGAGCGCGTGGCATTTTTCAGCGTGAAATCAGTCGAAAAATTGCTCAAAGATATGAAAGGCAAAATGTGTCGCATCGGAACCGCGCTTGACGCAAAAACGACGGTCGATACCATCGCGTCAGCGCGAAACGGCAAGGGCGCGCTCATCGTGCTCGGCAACGAAGAAACAGGGATTTCCGACATCGTTAAGCGAAACTGCGACGAATTGGTTATCATTCCTTACAAAAATATGCAAAACGGAGCGCAATCGCCAGTGGACAGTTTGAACGTGGCACAGGCGGCTTCGATTATCTTTTACGAGGCGGCAAAATGAAAACACGACTTTTTTTGTTGACACTGCTTTTTGTTTTTTCGGCGCATTTATTCGCTCAATCCGACTCTTCCGCCGCACCAATCCCCGAGCCTGCCGAAGAGCCGACGGTGGAGCTTTACAAGCCGTTTGCGCTCAATATCGCGCTGGACGCATCGCTTTTTGTGATTGGCGGCGCAGAATGGGCGTATCGGCTCTATACATCGCACCAAGACAAAGACGCGTGGAACGGCACGCTCTACAACAAAAGCAACATCAATGCCTTTGACCGCTGGGCAGCCCACAAATATTCCTCCGCGCTCGACAACGCAGGCACGGTGGGCACGGCGCTGGCGGTGGCGATTCCGCTGTTTTCGGTGTATGCCTCAGGCGATTGGCTCACCGAGGGCGTGATGTTTGCCGAAACAATGCTCGTCGCCTCTGGCACCTATTCCGTGATAAAATCATTCGTAAAACGAAACCGCCCGTATATGTACTTTGACGGCGGAAGCACAAGCGATATGGAAGACGGCGATTACGAAAACTCATTCCCCAGCGGACACACCACGAACGCCTTTGCAGCCGCCGTTTTTGCAGGCTACACGTTCAGCGTCTACAACCCTGATTCGAATCTGAAAATCCCCGTGTGGATTGCGGGCTTGTCGGTGGCGAGCGCAACAGGTGTGCTTCGCGTATTGAGCGGCAATCACTTTCCGTCCGACGTGCTTGCAGGCGCGGCATTGGGGAGTTTGACGGGATTTCTCGTGCCGTATTTGCACTTAAAGCAAAACATTTTCAGCAAAAACGTGGAAATATCCGCCTTGCCCGCAGGCGCACTCGTCAAAGTCCGATTCTAAAATCCTCCGTTTTTGAAAAAAATCAGCTGGGAATATAGGTAGCACGAGAGCCGTTGAGCGTATCTATCCATTTTTTTGCGCACTCATATTCGGCGAGACTGGTCAGCACCCACAAAATCCGCTGAAAATAGCCGTGTTGCTCGGGGGCGGGCGCATAGCCGTCCGTAAACACAATCATTCCCGCGTATTCGCTGTGCTCTTCAAAATAATCCATCGGCACTTGAAAATTCGTGCCGCCGCGCCCCGTAATTTTCACCTGATGCCGCGCTTTTTTGAGCGACATCGGTTTTTCTTCCGACAGCGCCGCATCGAACTGAATCACGTCCAGCGCCTCAATCCCGTATTTGAAAAAACGATTGATGATAGAAAAAAACTCTCTCAACGCCGTGTCTCCCACCGAGCCGCTCACGTCCACGGCAATCAAAAGGCGCGTGGTAAATTGGTACTGACTGCCCATATAATCAAACTCGTAGCGGCGATTCGGGCGAGTGCGCGAAAGGCGGCGCGCCGAGGAAAGCACGTTTGCGCGGAATATATTGAGCATTCTGCGATAATCCATCTTCACCTGCATATTCGCTTCGATGATTTGCACCATATCGCCCGGGATAGAGCCCCAGCCGTTGCCGAGCTGCGCCTTTTCAATCTCCTCATTGATAGCCTGTGCTATCTCGTCATCTTCCGCCCACAAATCCGCCGTCTGATACGCATTCCGCATTTTCTCAAAATCGTCTGGGGAAATTCCTTCGAGCGTGATGTGCACAGAGCCGTCCTCATCGACCTCTATCGACGAAAAAGCGGACGAGATACTATTGTTTTCGTCGTTGAGGAGCTTGGCATAATATTCCTCAAAGCATAGATTTTTGGGCAAATCGAAATCCTGAGGAGAAGCCATCGGCGCGAACGTTTCGTAATTATCGCTGATGGTGATGTCGCTGGCAAAGGCGAGGGCGATTTTGTTCGGGCAGACGGGCAGGCGCTGATACGGGTGCTTGAGCAAAATGCGGAACATCTCAATTTTAAGGTATTCCTCAAGCAATGCGTCCGAGAGTTTTTCCAATTCGTCGGGATTGTATTCAATGCGCCGCTTTCCCACGCGGAACGGCAGCGAAATCCGCCTGAATGCCGTAATTTTGTGCGTGCAGAACACGCCGAACAAAAGCGGTTCGCTCAAAAACCATTTTTCTGCAATTTTCTGAATGCGCCGTGCCGCGTTTTCTTTTTCTTCCGCCATTTTTTCTCCGTTTGTGCCGCGCTTACAGCGACTCGATGAAACGCTTGATGTTTTTTTCGAGCGCCGGCGTGTTAATCATCATAAACACGACCGCATTCGGATACATTCCGCTCGAAAAGATATTTGAAAAATGCGCCAGCGCTTCCTGTTTTTGCTCCGTGGCAAGATAGCCGAAATATTTCGACAGATTTGCCGCGATGAGCGATGTTTTCTTTGTGTCGTAGTTTTTGCTTTCAAGATAGCGATACAGGCTTTCGTTGACAATCGCAAGTTCCGGCGTTTCGTATTTTTGCAGCGTATCGAATATAGCGGAAATATCCGCAGCCTCAAGAATCTCGCCCGCGTCAAGCATTCGGCTATTTGAAATGGAATTGATGAACTTCGTCGCCGCCGCCATTCCCACAATTCCCGCCGCCGCTTTTTTGAAAATCTCATCGCCCGAAATATTCTGAACATCTTTGATAATTGCGCTCAGCCGCACCCAGCCGCGTCGGTCCGGCGATTTTTCAAGCCCCATATCTTCGTGTTTGAACTCCTCGCCGTCAAGCATATTCTGATTTTTGCTGATAAACGAAATAATGCGCTTATCGATGCCGTTTTCTTCTGCCCACAGCAGCCATTCGCTCACGCTCGGCACAAACTCGAACACGTTGAAGCGCGACACCAACGCGGGGTCAAGGTCGGTGAGCTGGTATTCCTCGCCCGCATTCACCGCGCTGATAATGCGGCTTCCCGCAGGCAATGCGCGCCCCGCAAGCATTCGATTCAGCGCCAAATCCATAATTGTCTGAAGCACTTCCGGGCGCGCACGGTTAAGCTCGTCCAAAAACAGCACGATTGGCTTATCGTCAGTGGGAAACCAATACGGCGGCATAAATTCGGTTTTGCCCGTCGCCTGATTTTTATTCAAAAGCCCGATTAAATCGCCCGGGTCGCTCATCTGCCCCAAAAAAAGCGGCACAACTTTTTGCCCTTTTGCAGTAAAAAAATCCGAAAGTATTTGCGATTTTCCAATGCCGTGTTTTCCCACCAGCATAATATTTTGCTCGCTCGGAGTCATTTCGAGCAGCCGTTTGAGTTCCATTGCGTTAATTTTTATAGACATACACACAGTATAGCGGGATTTTCTCCTTTTGCACAACAAAATCCTTTCCGCGTTTTCCAAAACGGTACTTTTAAAAAAAATGGCTTTCCGCTCATGAGAAATGAACATAAAACTTTCAAAGAAACATTTCGCGTCGGGAAATGAACATCTTTTTCATAAAGGAGCTTTCCGCGCTGGGAAATGAACATAAAATTCACAAAGTGGCTTTCCGCTCGTGAGCGAAGACCGTTTTTAGCGCATTTTGGAAAAAATTATTCGTCGGCAAGGGCTTTTACCACGTCGAGTTTTGCGGCGCGGGAAGCGGGGTGAAAACCGAAGAAAATCCCGACTGCCACGCTGAACACAAAGGAAATCGCGCACGCAGACGAACTGACCGTCAGGGCTTGCGAGCGCACATATTGCACGACAAAGCTGATGGCAATACCGAGCGCAATGCCGATAATGCCGCCCAAAAGCGTAATGCTGGCGCTTTCCACGAGGAATTGCCGTCGGATTTCGGCGGGACTTGCGCCGAGGGCTTTTCGGATTCCGATTTCCTGTTTGCGCTCGGTAACCGTCACAATCATAATGTTCATAATGCCGATGCCGCCCACGAGCAGCGAAATTGCCGCAATCCCCGACATCATCAGCGAAAGCGTCGCCATAATGCTGTTCGCCTGCTCAATCATTGATTGCATACTAAGCACGGTTACGCTGCCTTCGGTGCCGCTTTTTTGGGTGCAAAAATCTTCGACATCGCTCACCATTTTGACGGCGGCTGAAGGCGAATCGGCTTGAATCATCACGGTGGAGGCGGACGGATTGGGCGTTATCTTTTTTTCGTAAAAGCCGCGCGGAAGGTAAATGCCCGTAGTGGCGGATTCCATACCGCTATTTTGCTCTTTGAGCACGCCGATGACTTCAAAGCCGAACGCCGTTTTGGACGTGTAGAGCAGAATGTGGCGACCGACCGCATTGCCGTCGGGGAACAATCCCGAGGCGATTTCGCTTCCCAGAATGACCTTTTGCGCGCCCTCCACGCTGTCGGTAATGCTAAAATAGCTCCCGTAATCGAGCGCGAGGGAACACATCTCAAGGTAGCCGTGCTCCACGGCGGTGCAGTTCGATGTAACGCTGGTGTCGCCGTAAGAGAGCGTGGCGGAAAGCGTGTTGTTGTACCAGATTTTTTTGATGCGGGGAATGGATTGGAATAAATCGGCGCGGAATTTTTCGTCGAAGTTCAGCGTTACCGCGTCGCGCCGCCGCCGCATAAAGCCGTCGGAAATGCTCACCAAATCCAAGCCCGACGAGCCGAAGGTGTCTTCAATCTGCTTGGCGGAACTTTTGACGAGGCTGGTTATCACGATAACGCTTGCCACGCCGATGATAACGCCGAGCAGCGACAAGAACGTGCGCGTTTTGTTGCGCAAAAAGTTTTGCAATGCGTTCAAAAAATCTTCAAGCACCGCTGTCCTCCGCAATTTTGCCGTCAAAAATCTTGATGCGCCGCTGTGCCGACGCGCCGATTTTTTCGTCGTGGGTTACGATAACGATGGTGGTGCCATTTTTTTGGTTGATTTCACGGAACAACTCGAGCACCTGCGCTCCCGTGGCGGAGTCGAGTGCGCCAGTCGGCTCATCGGCGAGGATAATGCGGGCGGCGGTTACCGTTGCCCGTGCAATCGCGACGCGCTGTTTTTGCCCGCCTGAAAGCTCGTGCGGACGGTGCTTCATTCGCTCGCTCAGCCCGACTTTTTCGAGCGCGTCTGCCGCCATATCACGCCGGAGTTTTTTTTCAATGCCCATATATCGAAGCGGCAGCATTACGTTTTCAATGACGCTCATCGACGGCAAAAGATGGTATTGCTGGAACACAAAACCAATCGTGCGGTTTCTGAGGGCGGCAAGTTCCTTTTCGCTCATCTCTGCCGTATTTTTGCCGTCAATCAGCACCGTTCCCGACGTAGCGCGGTCAAGACAGCCAATCATATTCATACAGGTGGATTTTCCGCTCCCCGACGGTCCCATTATCGACACAAACTCGCCTTGCTTTACCGAAAAACTCACGCCGCGGAGCGCATACACGGTTTCTTCTCCCATAGCGTATTCTTTTTTTACGTTGGTTAATTTGATTATGGTTTTCATTGCGTTTCCCCGCGCTACATCATTGGCGGAGGTGCGCCCGCGCCGCCCGGCTCGCCCATTTTGCCGGATTTGTCGTTTTTGGTGTTCGATTTCTTGCGGTTATTGCGGAATCTGCCGGAAATCGCGCCCGCATTGAGTTGCTTTACGCTGTCGCCCACGCTCAAACCCGATATAATCTGCACATATTCCGTGCCGTATGGCTCCACCGTTACGAAAATCTTTTTTGTGCCGCCCGCTTTTGAAATGATTTTTTCCACATACGCCCGACCGCCCTCGTAGCCGACCGCCAGCCGATTCACCAAAAGCAAATCGAGTGGCTCGCTGATTTGGATTTTGCCCGTAAACGAATAATTGGGCAAGATTTCCCTCGGATAGTCGTCGATTCGTGCCACGGCATTGACCACCGTCGCGCCTCGGCTCGTGATTTCGCCGATAGCGGGATAGCCCACCACATAGCCTTCCACGTCGCCTGAATACGCGGGAAAATGGAAAAGCACCGTTTGCCCCGCTTTGAGCTTCGCCACGTCGGTTTCAGCGATTTCAACTTCCGCCTTGAGATACGATAAATCCACGAGCGAGCCGATGGAATCCTGCGCCTCGATGTAATCGCCCTCCGACACGTCCAAATCCACGATAACGCCGTCGAACGTGGCAACAATTTGGCGGTCTTTGAGCTTTTGCACGAGGGATTTTCGCTGAACGTAGAGCAGCGCAAGTTCTTTTTGCGAACCGGAAACGCGCTTTTGCTCAATAGAATAATCGAGATTTGCCAGATTGTATCGCTGGGCGGTGTCGTCGAGCTGCAAGATGATTTGCCCTTTTTTGACGCGCTCGCTTTCCTGCACGAACACGCCGGTAACGCGCCCGTCGTCAAGAGCCTGCAATTTCTGCGTTTTTGCCGCCGAAATATTCCCCGCAATTTCAATCACATCTTCTTTTGTTTCTGCTGTAACGGTGTATGTGCCGAGCGCGGTGCTTTTTTTGAGCGCGTGTCGCATAAAAACGACCAAGACGGCGAACAGCGCAAACAGCACCGCGATGACGCAAAAAATGACGGCGATGTTGCTTTTTTGCATCTCATTTTTTGCGGCGGCGGCTTTTTTGTGCGTCTGTGCTGGTTTTGCCGTGCTCGCCCGAGTGCGCGCTGTTTTTTGGCTCGTGCTTGCCGTTTTTGCGGTTTTTGCACTGCGTTTTCGCTTTGGTTTTTCTTCGGTCTTGGTTTCTGAAGAGATTTCGTCGCTCATATCCGCTCCCTTTTTGTCGCGCTTACTTCGGCAAGGTCTGTATCGCTCGCATCATCGTGGAACAACTGCAAAATGCTGTTGTTGTACATAATCAAATCGATGTCCGAGATAAGCGCATTGATTTTTGCCATATCGCGATTGGCTTTTGCGTCGAGATAATCGCTTTCGGTGATAATTCCCGCGCGGAAATTGCGCAGATTGTCGGCAGCGAGGGAAGCATACAGCGCGTATTCATCTGCGTAATTTTTTTGCGCCCACACGATGTCTTCAAGGCTCATCGTTTTGTCTAAAACGGCGGTTTTGTAGTCTTCCCACGCCGAATCTATCGCGATTTTTTCGATGTCCGAATCGAGCGCGCCTGATTTTTTGCTGATGCGATTTAATCGGAATGTGTTTGGCGTGAGCGTGAGAGAAAGCGTGTAGACGGGGGATTTTTCTTCGCTTGCCTCCGTTTTGCTTTTCAGCACTTTTTTGCCCGTGGGAAGCGCCACGCCCGCACTTGCCGAAAGCCCGCCCCACTCCAGCGCGAGTTTGCCGTCCGCGGTATCGCTGTTTGCGTCGGTGTTGTTGAACGTGTAGCCCGCGCCGCCTCGAAGCGAAAAATGCGTATCGGCTTTGCGTTCCAGCTCGGCAATGTAATGCGCCCACGCCGCGCTTTCGATGTCCGCATAGCTTTCGGCTCGAAAATCCGCGATGTTGAGCGCAAGCGGTGCCGTTACGCTTTGAGGCAAAAAGGAAAGCGCCTTTTCTTCGCTCTGATTTTCCGCGTCGTAATCGAAATCCTTGCTGCACAATGCGGCAAAAATCGCGGTGTTGCGGTTGAGTTCGCGCACGGCTTTTTCTACCTTGCGCTCATAGCTTTGCACCTCCAGCGCCGCCGAGCGATACGTTGGCGAAGTGCGGGAATAACCCTGCGACTGCACTTTTCGGAGCGCGAGCTGTTTTTCGTACAAATCATTTTTTTTGTCGAACACATCAACGGCGTATTCAAACAACTCTTTGAGCGCGCTGTAAAAATTGTTTTCTGCCTCCAGCGCCTTGATTCTCAGATTGCGTCGGGCTTCCAACAGTTCGCGCTTGGATTTAAGGATTTCGATTTTCCGCGACAATGCAGAAGACGAAATGATGTCGGTCATCAGCAAAATCTGCAAATCCTGCCACGAATCCTTGCTTTCGCTGTTGGTAAACGTGCCTGAAGCAGTAATGCTCGTGCCGTTCGCCTGCGGAATGGTCAGTTCTGCCGACGGTTTTACCGTCAAAACGCCCTCGCCGTCCGTCGTCTTAAACGTCATCGTGCCGCTCGAAAGCGTGATGTCGATGCCGTTGTTGATGTAGGTTTTATCAAGATTCAGCGCGGCTTGCTCTGCCAGAATCGTGTATTTTTGCACGGTCAAATCATTTGAAAGCCACAGAGAAAGGAGTTCGCTGCATATTTCGTCGGCAAAAACGGGAGAAATCCAAAAAAGAAAAAGAATGATTGCTGGTCGCATTTTTCTCATAATAAAAAAACGGCTTGAACCGTTCTAAAGTAACAGTTCTTGCCGCTTTTATTATACGCGATAATGAAAATTTATGCAAAGTGCCGTTTTAGGCGGGATTCCGCGCGCTTGCAAATGAGGCGCACACCCTCGCGCGAAAGCCCCGTGGCTCTGCCGATTTTGGCGAATGACTCACCGTGCATTGAATGGAGCAAAATCGCTGTGCGCTCCCGCTCCGAGAACGAAGAAAGCTCGCGTTTGATTTCCCGCACGGTTTCTTTTGCCACCGCCTCGTCTTCCACAAACGACGTTCGCTCATCGGCAATGGTCTCTCCGAGCGTCAGGAGTTTTTCGCTGTCGGTGCGGATTGCATCGTCGATGCTCATACATTTTGCGCCGACGCTGAGGAGCAATTTCGCCTTTTTTTCGGGAAGGTGCGCGATGTCAGCCGCCGTTTTGCACAAATCTTCGTATGAGGCATTTTCTGATTTCTCCGTTGCCAGAACGAATGCCTTTTTTACGCGCGAAAGCTCATTGCCCGCGTCGATTGAAAACGAAAGCGTCTGCGATTCGGTCAAAAAACGGCGGATTTCGTTGCGGATATACGGGTCGGCAAACGTGATGAAGCGAAATCCCAGCTCTGGATTGAACCGATTTGATTCCACCGCCCGCGAAAGCCCGAGCAGCGCTTCTTGAATGATGTCCATATTGTCTATCCCCGTGCGAAAATACGAGCGCGCCACCTGAATCGCATAGCGCATATTTGCCTTGACGAGCAGTTCGCGGGCTTTTCGCTCTCCGTTTTTTGCATCAGCGGCAACGGCTTGTTCTTCTTCGCGAGAGAGAACAGAAAACGCTGAGATACTTTTTTCAAAGGCATAAAAATGAGCGTCAGAAACGCAGGAAATATTGGTTTTCATACACCTTTTTCTAACGCTTCCCAAATCCAAAACGTAACACTTTTTGAAAAATCATTCTTAATCATTTCAGTGATGATTACACCGATTTTCAAACGGTCTCCGCTCGTGAGCGGAAAGCCACTTTGTGAGTTTTATGTTCATTTCCCAGCGCGGAAAGCTCCTTTATGAAAAAGATGTTCATTTCCCGACGCGAAATGTTTCTTTGAAAGTTTTATGTTCATTTCTCATGAGCGGAAGGCTCCTTTTTTAAAAAATGAGCAATTTCCCGCGAGCGGAAAGCCATTTTTTTAAAAAGTACCGTTTTGGAAAACGCGGAAAGGATTTTATTCTTCCAAAACGTGATAATTTTATCATTCTAATGATGTCATTCCCGTGCGTGACACGAAAATCTATCTTTATGTGGCATTTTGAAAACACGCGGCGAGAATGACAAGAAACACCGAATGCGAAAATCACACAGGCACAAAAACGCACGAAAAGACGACCGAGCGCATATCTTTTTCGGGATTTTGGGGCAAAAAGGCTTTTATAAACGCGAAAGATGTATTAAAATGCTCACAAATTGAATATGATGAACAACGACGTTATTACTTTGCAGAATATTGCGCAAGTGCTCGAGACGACCCCAAACGCAAGCCAGCGCACTTTGGCGGAACAGGTCGGTATGTCGGTGGGGCTGATGAATGCAGTGCTCAAGCGGTTTGTGGAGCGCGGCTGGATTATGCTGTCCAATGTGAACAAGCGAAAGCTCTCGTATGCGCTCACGGCGGCGGGGGCAACGGAACTCGCGGAGCGCGGGCGGGCATTTGCGCGGCGCACGTTTCAGATTGCGCACGATTATAACAAGGCGGTGCGGGATTTGGTGGAAAGCGCAAAGACGCAGGGAAAAAGCAAAATCGTGCTTTTGGGCGAAAGCTACATCACATTTTTGCTCGAATATGCGTGCACTTCCGCTGGCATCGCCCTCGAAAAGCGAGAAGCAGCGGCTCAGAGCATCACGGGCGAAAACGCGCTGTTTATTGCAGGCGAATTGAGCGGCAAGGACGACACAGACGCGCTCTGCAATCTGGGCGCGATAAATCTGCTCGACGCGGTTCAGCGCAGAATGTAGAGGCGTGCGCGAATGGAATATTACTGCATTATGGTCGAAACGGGCGGCGAGTTGGAATTTAAGAAAAATGCGTCCGACGCGCTCAAAGCCGATTTCCCGAGCGCACAGTTTTTTTATTTTGAGCGCACGCTTCGCACCAATAAGGGCATAAAATACGACGCACCGATGTTTCCGGGCTATGTTTTTTTGCAAATCGATTCGCTTAACGCAGATTTTTTGAGCGCACTGCGGCGCGTCAAGGGATTTTACCGCATTTTGCGCGACAATCTTGACCCGACCAAATTCCAAGGCGCTTCGCTTGCCGAGCTCGAAGCGTTTATTCAAAAGGGCGAGCGCTGGGGATTTTCCAAGGTTGAATTCGAGAGCGGAAAGCCCATCAAAGTGATTTCAGGTCCGCTCGCCGGGCTTGAGGGCAAAATCTACAAAATCAACAAGAAGAAAAAGCGCATTACGATTATTTCGTCGATTTTTCCCGACAAACGCTTTGATTTAATGTACGAAGACATCGTGCTTTCTTCGCAATAACCGCCCCCTAAATCCCCCTCCTCGCAGGCGGGGGACTTTTTTTGACCTTCCCCCTCGCCATTTCGGACAGAAAGGGGGCTATTTCTCACGGAGAAAAACCGTCCTTGACGGCTTGTCGAGCGGCGATATTTTCTGTATTCTTTGGAAAGATACGCCGCCGTATTGGCACAGGCGATTTCGCATAGGAGCATTTTTATGGATAAACTCAGAGTATTATTGGCAAAAGGGCGCATTTACGAAAGCGTATATGATTTACTCAAAGACTGCGGAATTTCGATTTATCTTCCCGACCGCACCTATTTCCCGATTACGAACCAAAAAGACCTCGCCTTTCAGGTGGTAAAGCCGCAGATTACGAGCTATTTGCTCTCGCAGGGCAAGGCAGACGTGGGCTTTTCGGGCAAAGATTGGGTGTACGAAAACGGCGTTGAGAACGAAGTTGAAGAGATTATGGATTTGGGCTTCGACGGCGTGCGCATTGTGGCGGCAATTCCCGATACGGTGGATTTCGATTCGCTCATCAAAGGCAAAGTAACGATTGCGACCGAGTATCAGACGCTTTCGCGCAAGTGGGTTGAAGACAAGAAGATTGACGGCACGATTTTTAGAACGTGGGGAACAAGCGAAGGCTTTGTGCAAGATACCGACACTTCTTTGGCGCAGATTCTTATCGACAACACGTCTACTGGCTCAAGCCTGCACGCAAATCACCTCAAAATCGTTGACACGCTGATGACTTCTTCCACGCGAATGTATGCGAGCAAGCAGGCGATGGCGGACGAGAGCAAGAAGCAGAAGATTATGGAACTCAAAATGCTCTTTGAAACCGTCTTGAACGCAAGAAGCAAGGTTATGCTTGAAATGAACGTGGCGAAAGACAAATTTGACGCGCTCATCGCTTCTTTGCCGTCAATGAAGAGCCCGACGGTCAGCCCGCTTTACAACAGCGACGGCTATGCGGTGAAAATCGCGGTGAATAAAGGCGATGTGCCGACGCTGCTTCCGAAATTGCATACTTTGGGCGCGACGGACATCGTGGAATACGAACTTCGCAAAGTGATGTGCTAGGAGGCGAGGTATGCGGACTGCGACGATTAAGCGCATTACGGGCGAAACGCAGATTGAACTGACGCTGAATCTCGACGGCGAGGGTAAATGCAGCGTGAAAAATCCTATCGGTTTCTTTGACCATTTGCTCACTTCGTTTTGCAAGCACGGGCTGTTTGACTTGTCGGGGAGCATTGCAGGCGACCTCCACGTTGACCAGCACCACACGATTGAAGACACAGGGATTGTCTTGGGGCAGTGCTTTGCGAAAGCCTTGGGCGACTGCGCAGGGATTTTCCGAAGCGGCTCGTTTCTCTATCCGATGGACGAGGCTCTTTTGCGTGCGGCGGTGGATTTCGGCGGCAGACCGTTTCTCGTGTGCAATGCCGAGTTGACGGGGATTCCGCTTGTGAGTATTGCTCAGGACGGCAAAAGCGGCACGTTCCAAACAGATTGCTTCGACGACTTTTGGAACGGTTTTGTGCAAGGCGCGCGCTGTAATCTGCATCTCGATACCCTGCGCGGACGAAGCGACCATCACAAGATGGAGGGGCTGTTCAAGGCGGCGGCGAGAGCAATGCGTTCTGCGGTCGAGATTGACGAGCGTCGGCGCGGTTCAATCCCCAGCACAAAAGGCGTGATTGTGTAACAACAGCTATAGACTGTCTTGTAAGTGCCACAGTCTGACCTTCTCCCACTGTCCCTCTCTCACAGCCATATCGGCACTTTCGTAAGGAGAGGGGCATTTTTTACGCGAAAGGCACAAAAAGGCGGCGGTTGTTTTTTATTAGTAGTCGATATATAATATTACATATTTTACGATTTTGTCATTTTCCACTTCAATTTGAATACACGAGGTTTTTTATGGAACAAACGCTTCCCAAGATGTTTAAGAAAGTCGCAGAGCAGTATGGCGATATTGCGGCGCAATATTATCACGGTCCTGACGGCAATTTTTTGAGCGTATCTTATAAGGAAGCGTTCCAAAACTCTCTCGACTTTGGCGCAGGGCTTTTGGCAATGGGCATAAAGCGAGGGGATAGAATCGGCTTGATTTCCGACAACCGCCGCGAGTGGCTTCAGGCAGATATGGGGCTTTTGTCTATCGGCGCAATCGACGTGCCGCGCGGAAGCGATGCGATGAGCGTGGATTTAAGCTATATCCTGTCGTTTTCGGAATGTGAAACGGTCATCGTTGAAAATCCGCAGCAGATGAGAAAGATTCTTGCACTCAAAAACGACCTGCCGCTCGTCAAGACGCTCATCAGCTTCGACGCACCAAACTCAACCGATACAAAGCAATCTCTCGACGCTGGCATAACGCTCATTTCGTTCGCCGACGTGCTCGAAAAGGGCAAGAACTGGAGAGCAATTAACGCAGGCGCAGTAGAAGCCGAGCTCGAAAAAGGCAGCTGGGACGACATCGCAGGCATTATCTTTACGAGCGGCACAACAGGAACTCCGAAAGGCGTAATGATTAGCCACGGCAATTTCTTGACACAACTCGACGAACTGCCAGAGCGCATTTTTTTGAACCCGGGGGAACGCGCGCTCGTTGTGCTTCCTGTGTGGCACGTCTTTGAAAGGCTCTGCGAATACGTCATCTTGATTCAAGCCGCCGCGCTCTGCTATTCCAAGCCTGTCGGCTCTGTGCTGCTTTCGGATTTCCAGAAAATCAATCCGCAGCTCATTCCTGCCGTACCGCGCGTGTTCGAGGCGGTCTACGACGGCATTTATCGCAAAATGCGAAAGACGGGCGGACTTGCGTATATGCTGTTTAATTTCTTCGTGAACGTGTCAAAACTGCACTGCAAAATTGACCGCAAACTCTTTCGCAAAACAGCGCGTTTCTCGCACGATTATCTGTTGTTGTGGTGGCCTGTGCTGGTGTTGCCGTGGCTCATTTTGTACCCGTTGCGTCTGCTCGGCGGCGCGGTCGTGTTCAAGAAGATTCGCGCAATGCTCGGCAAAAACTTCCGCGCAGGCATTTCGGGAGGCGGCGCGTATCCGCAGGCTATCGACGAGTTCTTCTGGGCGGTCGGCGTGAATATCGTGGAGGGCTACGGCTTAACAGAAACTTCTCCTGTCGTGAGCGTGCGCCCGATTCCGCGTCCTGTGTTCGGCACGGTCGGTTCTGCAATCCGCGGCGTGAATGTGCGCATTGTGGGCGAACACGGCGATGTGCTTCCTGCGGGCAAGAAAGGCGTTTTGCAGGTGCAAGGCGAAACCGTGATGAAAGGCTATTACAAACGCCCCGACCTCACGGCGAAGGTGATGACCGCAGACGGCTGGCTCGATACGGGCGACATCGCGATGCTCACGGTAAACAACGAAATTAAGTTGCTCGGTCGGCAAAAAGACACAATCGTGCTTCGCGGCGGGGAAAACATCGAGCCGCTTCCTATCGAGCAGAAATTGCAAGAATCGCGCTATATCAATACGGCGGTCGTCGTCGGCTCATCGGGCGGAGAAGATATGCGATACCTTGCCGCGCTGATTTTGCCGAGTGAAGAGGACGTGAAGAGCTATGCGAAAGAAAACGGGATTGTGTTCCAAAGCTATGACGATTTGCTCAAGAATCCCGCAATTCTCAAGATGTTCGAGTCAGAGATTTCGTCGCTGGTCGGTCCAAAGAACGGCTTTAAGCTCTTTGAGAGAGTGTCAAAGTTCACGTTCTTGAAAAAGCCGTTCGAGGTTGGTCGCGAATTGAGCGCAAAGCAAGAGATTATGCGTTTCAAAATCAGCGAGCTGTACAAAAAAGAAATCGCCTCAATGTACGCCGAAAAATGAGCTACGGAGGGAAAAATGGAAAAAACACAGCAAGCAACAACAAATCTACGAACTACTGTGCTTGAAAAAGAAACGGAACAGCAAGCCGCTTTACGTGAATACGAGGCAAAATGTGCAGAATTATATCAAAACTATGACGCACACGTTTCAGCTCTTATTTCTGAGTTCGGCACAGTAGAATACTTTGATGATTACGACTATAAGGCTGTACGGGCAAAATGAAAACCATTGTAGATACTTCAGTTTGGTTACTCGCTTTTAGAAAACGTATCCTAAGCGATGCGGCACGGTTCTTCAATACCTGTCGCACACACGGAGTGCAAGGTTCGCATATCGATTTTTTGATTTCTGCAGTAGCGGCGAACAACGGCTTTGCTATTCTGACGCTCGACAATGATTTTTCCCGATATGCGCAATTCATCAACTTGTCATTAGTCACGCTATGAAGTTGTTTGTCTTGCTCTTCCTGTTTTTCTCTGCGGCGGCGGCGTTTCCTCAAGGAAAAGAGATTTCTGACCTGCCGCACATCAAAGCGCAATCCACTTTTTCGGCTCTGGGCGTGTATGAACTTCGGAGCGAAAAAGACCGCACCGCACCTGTTCGCTTTCGCACGCTCAACCACGAGGGCGGAACAAAAGTGCGCGTGCTTGAGGTCGTTTCTCGCGATGATGGCGGCGTGTGGCTGTGGGTGCTACTCACTTCTCCGATATGGGTAGATTCAGGTGAATGGCTGAGCGCATACACACAGTTTCTGCTGTACCTGCCAAATACCGCCATAATCACCGATTTCGTGCCGTAGCGATTATCATCAAACACATTACAGAATAAAATGCGCAAAAAAAACATCGCACAAGCGTTTTTATGCGATTACAGGAAAGGATATATTGTTTTTCAATAAATTTTCAGAAAATATTTTATTCTCAAAGATAGAAAATTATTGCAAAATCGTGTATATTGGAGTCTTATGGAAATGGATTTTTTTCAAAAATCGCTTTTTGACACAGATGAAGATGTCACAAAAAAGTCTCAAGAAATTAAAGCAAATCTTTCTGATATAATGATTTCCAGATTCCAAAAGTACACGCTCACCGACTATATAGCCGACATCGAGCAGAACGGGCTTTCGCAAACTTGGGCGTGGATTTGCCAATATGTATTGGTACACGGCGAAAATACGGATTTTTTGCATGTCAAAAACTTTGGTGAAATGTATGAAATAGGTCTTGCTGTGCAGGATAAAATCCAAAAGAAAAACAACGGGCAGTATTACACCCCCGAAGATGTCGCGCTGGTTATGAGCGAGTGGCTTGATTCGCTTGACGGCGAAAATATCTGCGATGTCGCGTGCGGAACGGGGAAACTGATTCTGACTTACTTGGATTTTATCGGCGAAGAAAAAGCGAAAAATCTGATTTTTGAAGGGTGACTTTTTTTGTATGATGTTGATTCGGTCGCTCTAAAAATCTGCGTAACTTCAATTCTTCTGAAATATGGTCGTGAGTTGAAAGAAAAAATCCACATAATCGATGGAGATTTTCTTTCTGCAAAAAATAATCTCCCTGAAAATTGCAAGGTGATTTCAAATCCGCCGTATGCGGCAATTCAGCAGGTCGGTTTTGATTGGAAAGAAACGCAGGTTCTAAATGATTCGCGCGAGTTGTATTCGTGTTTTATGGAAAAAATCATCAAAAATTGCAATTCCGTCCGCGCGGCGATTACTGTTTTGCGGAGAGATAATTGTGACGGCTTTCGGCTCACTCCGCTCATTCGCTTCAAATCGACGGAGCGGAAGGAACTTTTGCAATGCAAAATGCTTGAATCGTTTCTATCTCCAAAACGGCAGAAAATTTCGCAAACTTCGCCAGCGTATTTTGATGATAGATATTTTTTGAACAAAAGGAGCGCGTAGAAATGGCAGTACGAACATTGCATTGCAGCACCAATATTGAAAATTACAATATCTGCCTCGACAATCAAGTTGCGGGTTTTGGTCATCGCGGCGCATTGCCTGACGACACGATTTATCTTTTGGTGAAGAAAGACCGAAAGACTTTGTGCGGCGCGCGTTTTGAACTCGACAGCGTAACTGACGAGCGACCGTGGGAAGATGCCGACAGGTATGTTCTTTGCTATTCAATCAAAAACATTGAGTTCTGCAATTTCTTTGACCTTGAATTTTTGGGCGATGTCGGCGGGCATTATTGGACTTTGAAATATTTGCAGGGGGCAAAAGCGATTGATGAAGTTGCGGCAAAGCGGCTTGATGAAGAATTCAACAAGCACAAATGCGCTGAACGGCAGTATTTAAAAATCGAGATGAAAAAATCTGCGAAAGATTCAAATGAAGATACTGATGATGAAAGTGTGATTGACGACAGCGAAATTGAAGAAATCATCAGGGAAGTTCCCGAAGCGGAAATCAAAATAATGGGAACTTTCCAGACGGTGAATTTCCAAAATGAAACGGACAAATTCAAAGGGCTTGAAACACTGGTGAACAAAAATTTCTTCAATTTGTTCCCGAATTACCGCCCAGATCGAACGATTCTCATCGCAAAAAACAGATTGTTCCGAACGCACCAGTCGGACGAGATTTCGGGCATTTCTTCGATTCCCGACGCTCTGCTCATTTCGTTTGATACGAAAAAGAAACTTCAAATCAGCCTTATCGAGTACGAATGTTACGGCGACGGCAAAACCCGCTCGTCCGAAAAATCAAAATATCTCAATTCGCATATCATTCCGCAACTTATGCAGTTCGCTTCATCGTTCAGCATAATCACCGACAAATCAATCCGCGACAAAACGAAAAAAGACTGGATTGAGAAAATAATCGATTACACTTCCGCCGACAAAGAACTTTCTGACAGAATCGATTCGTGGGTAAAAGAAATGAAGCCCGATATTTCAACGCGGGCAATCATCAGCCATTTTGAAAAGGAACTGCTTGAAGCCTTTGAGTCAAACATCCATATTTTCTTGGTGATTGACGAATTGAGTTACGAGCAGAAAGAAACGATAAAAAACATCATCACATCTTTCAAAGTCGAGAACGGAAATTCCGCTGTTTTTGACGCTTCGGTCGTGAAACTTGTTCAGAAAATCAGTTTTGTGGATAAAGATTTTGAATACGCTCTGACGGCGCAGTAACGCGGGGAGATGAAAATGGAAACAAAACAAATTCCGTTGTCGAAATACCAACGGGAAATAATGAAAGAATTTTATGCTATAAAGCCAACAAAAGTTGTCGCTAAAAATACAGGGTGGTGTTACTAAAAAGTATGCTAGTATAAAAGCAACAGGGAAAAGTGATATAA
>CALBGU010000241.1 GCA_937893155.1 uncultured Treponema sp.
TCGTGTGTAAGAGGAAAATCGCAACTCATAATGGTTTATAGTATACAATTTCGCACCAAAAAGCGCAATCATTTTTTAACGTGTTACAAACGGGATTCGGATATAGATTCCCGCATCAAGTGCGGGAATGACATAACGGTACACATACATTTTGCACCATTTCAGCTATAATGCTTTTCTTATCACATTGTTTGAAAGAAAAACAATGTGGTTTACATCAAAAACAAAGTGTTTTAGAACAAAAACAATGTTGTTTGAAAGAAAAAGCACGTTGTTTAGAAGAAAAATAACATCATTTAGAAGAAAAACAACGTTGTTTAGAGAAAAAAACACGTCATTTTCTTCTTAAACCACATTGATTTTTTCATAAAGCACGTTGTTTGAAACAAAAAACACGTCGTTTTTTGCAAAAACTACGTCATTTTTGATAAAATTCATCTGGACGGAGCAATGTCCGAGATGGACGGAGCAATGTCCGTGTTCTTTTTTGCAAAAATTCTGTCATTATCTCGCCTTATCCCGATAAACTTCCAAAACAATGCGGAGGAAACAAGGGGTTTAAGCCCCTTGCTACAGCAAAAGTTTATAGTTTCCTAATATGTCTAATGTATTTTCGCTATCAAAAAGAGATTTCGAAAACTTATTCGTCGATGACAGACGGATACTATCAGCATACTTTCTGTAACAAATCCAATATTTTATTGCTCCGCAGAAAGAACGCCTGCACCTGCGTTTGCTTTATCAAAATCCATGACTTTTTCAGCTTCCAGCACAGTGAACTCATACGGGATTTCAAACAGCGGCTCGGCGGAAATCTTGAATTGTCCGTCCTTTTTGCCGTTGACCGATTGGTCGATGTCGCCAATGGAATACACAGTGCCCTGCTTGCTTGAGTGTCCAGAGAACGAATAGAGCGTGCCTTTCCCGTAATAGTTGGCTTGGGATTGAATCAGCGCGGAGTTTCGGACACCGAGCGCGTAATTGCTTTTGTACGGCGCACTTTCGTCGGTTTCAAACAAATTGTTGTACGAATGGACGGTTGAAAGGCGCACCATCGGCAATCGCTGCCCGCAATTATAAAAATAATTGTGATGAAGCGTGATACGGCGATTTTCTGCAGTGATTGCCTCGGAATCGCTTGAGCCGATGAGCATTGTCTTATCGTGGTTCATAAACTTGCAGAACGAAACCGTTATGTTATCGCATCCTTTTGTGATGTCGCAAAGTCCGTCGTAAGTCTGCCATTTTTCTTCGATAGAGCCAGATGTCAGCACGTGAGAAATGCCTTTTGTGTCGCAAAGTGTGCAATGGTCAATCCAGACATTGCTGGAGTTCTGCACGGAAATTGCGTCGTGCTGAGCATTGTAGCCATCGCCCGCTTCGTGATGCGGAAACGGGTCGTAAGCGTCTTGCACAAAAAGATTTCTGATAACCACGTTTTTTGCGTCTTTTACCAGCACGCTTCCGCCCGAAAAGCCCGAGTGCTCGCCAAGCCCGATAAGATACGTATCGCTCTGCACGGCAAGCGAAATCACGTCTTTGTAAAGCAGATTCAGATTGTGCATTGTGCCATACAAAGCGCTTTGCGGGCTTTTGTTGTTTGAATCCTCCGTGCTGAGTGTGCAGGCAGCGGCGTATGCGGCTTTGTATTCGTCATACGAGGAAAATTCGCTGTTTTTTCTCACAAAATCGTCGAGCGCAAGAGTGGAGTCGCCTCTTTCATCGCTCAACATTCCATCCGACAAATCAATCATACCGTTCACAAAAATCACGCCACCTTTTTTGAGCGCGGCAAGCAATTCTGCTTTGGTTGATACAGTTGTTTTTTCGGCAAAATTGATTTTGGCAGACGAAAATCCGACCGAAGCAAAACCGTCAGGCATATCGCTTGCAGAAATCCGCTCGATTTTCGTGCTTTGCGCACTTTGTTCATTCTGCTTGACTCTACCCCGTTCGCTCAATTTCTCGCCTGTGCTTGCGCAAGATGAAAGCGAGAAACACAAAATAACCGCCATAGAAAATACTGCAATAGTTTTATTCATAATCTTTCTCCAACTAAAAAATCTTTATTTTCTGCGCCCTGAAATCGTAATCGTGGCGATTGTGGGCGCTTTTCCTGCGGCTATCGTGGTTTCGCCGCTGCCGTCAAGCCCGTAGAGAACAACGCGGATATTTGCCGTTTCTCCTTTCTGGATAACATACGGTTTTTCCAGCTTGTAGGTCTTTTTCACCGACCGCGCTTTTCTGCTTTCGTCCGTCACAAGCGCAACTTTCCCCGCACCAGAAATGCCCTGAATCAGCACCGCCACGTTGCTTGTGCCGTGATTGCCGAACGCGGCTTCAATGCTCGTGATTTCAACGCTGTCCTCGGCAAAAATTGGGAAATCCACGAAAATCGTGTCTTTTCCAGCGATTGAGCCTGTGTAATCCGAGAACGTAATGCCACCGCGCGCAAAACTTGAGTTGATTTTGCTCGCATTATATTTCCAAGTGCCGGGCGCGGGAGAAGCGCGGAGGGCTTTTGCAAGAGAATCGTTGTCGCTAGAGCCTGCGAGCGAATTGCTTGCCTCCAAGCTGTTGAGATAGGTAATTGAAACGGCGTTCGGGTCGGCTTTCAGCACCGTGAGCGAAAATTCGGTAGCCACGCGATTTTTGTCGCAGGCAGTTGCTTTCACGATGATATTCGTGTCGTCAATCACGTCGGCAGCGGTCAAAAGCCCGTCAGCAGAAATGGTTGCCGCCGAAGAATCAGACACAGACCATTCATAATCGCCGTTCGTCGCTCTAATCGGATTGATTTTGGCATAAAACTGCAAGCTCTTTCGCCCGTAGACTGCATTTGCGTTTTCTTCCGCCGCGATTTCGATTGCATTGACAGGCGTGAACTCCACGGCTGAATCTGATTCCACCGCAATTTTTGCAATCACGGTTTTCGACATCGCCTTGATTACAGCCTCTGAATCTCCTTCATAGACAACGTAGGCTTTTTCTGCATATTTCGATTCCGAGCCAGTGTTGAAATCATAGAGTGCCGCTCCCTGCTCGCCCGCCTGTATCGTGCCGTTTCCGCTCAAGCAGCCCGTAATGCTCACCACAGATTTTCCTTTGACGCGAAATTTTATCGAGCTTCCTTCATCGAGCAAAAGAAGCCCGTTTTCCACCGAACAACCATCCAGAAGCAAATCTTTGCTGATTGCGCCGTCAAAAGTATACGTCGTTTTCTTTGCTTTCTCTTCGCCCGAAAGCA
Organism: uncultured Treponema sp.; assembly: GCA_937893155.1. GTDB lineage: Bacteria > Spirochaetota > Spirochaetia > Treponematales > Treponemataceae > Treponema_D. The sequence goes on from CALBGU010000241.1 coordinate 3,248, forward strand.
AAGCCTTTGATAAATCCTTGGAAACAAGCCAGCCGTGCAGAGACGCAAGTTTTTTCACATTCCAATAGTCATCTAAATCCTTTTTGTATTTGAGCGTCGAAAGGTCGTAATAACGATTCAAAATCGCGTCGCGCCCGCCAAACTCATTTGCCGCATCCTCGGCAGAAAGGACATCAGCTCTCTCTTCCGCGCTCAAGCCTAACGCCGTTGCCGAAGCATTGTCCATTTTCCAGCCGATTATGGTCTGCTCGATTCCCTCGGCGGTAAGAGGCATTCCTTTCCAGACGCTATCTTCGATTTTCCCAGAAAATATGTCGTTGATGAACGCAACTTGGTTGTAATAGCCTGAATTCCACGGCGTTCGGGCAAGGAATGTCTTTTCGCCTTCCTCGCAGACAATGCTACTATTAAAAATCACCAGCCCTTTGAATGCACTGTTGCCTTTTTCCATTCTGGGTGCGCCGATGTACGTTGTGGGGTCTGTGTGTTTTTCGTCGTAAATCGAAACGATTTCACATTCTTCAAACAACGCGACTTTTCCGCTTGCTTCCATCCAGATAAAATCGGTATCGCCTTCCACATAGCATTTGTAAAACCACGATTTTCCTGTCATTCGGAGCGTGTCCTGCGTCGATTTAAAGGCGCAATTATACGCGGCAAGCGTGCCCTCTGAATCAAAGCCGATTGTTTCTGCCTGCGTATTTGAGCCAGAAACAGACCCTCGCTCGAAAGTGTTTTGGAACGTAATGTTTTCTAATGTCAGATTTCCTTTCCCCTCAAACTCAAAGACGCACCGCGCTTTTTGCCCCGTGGTGTACTCAGAAAGCAACAAGATGTCGCCCGTGTTGGCAACCGCGATTTTCACATCATCGCCGTATTTGGTGCTGGTACAGCCAGAAAGCGTGATATCTGCATCTCCATTATAATAGAGAGCCTCTTCGTAAGTGCCGCGGGGCAAAACAATCTTGAACGAGCCTTTTTTTTCGCCGATTGCGTTCAGTGCCGATTGTATTGTGGGATACGGCGCAGTTTTTATGCCCGTGCCAGAAAGCGTGATTTCAGACACATCTTTTTCTTTGCAGCTCATAAACAAAGCGCAGATTGACAGCGCAGCTATCGCTAACTTTTTCATTAAAAACTCCTTATCAAAATTATACGACTGAAACATATCTCAAAACCGAAAGGAAATTGTAAAAAAACGGCTTACCATTTTTTGCGCTATCAATATACAGTACCCCACTAGCATAAATCGCTAAATCATTGTATTGTATCACTTATGGATTTAGTGAAGAAACTCGAAGAATTGTCCGCACGTTTCAAGGAAACAAGCGAAATGGTGCAGGACGCGGAACTTGTCAAAGACCAAAAGAAATACAAAGATGTTATGCGCGAGCATCAGCATTTGACGGAGCTGATGGAGATTTACGCGGAATACAAAAAAGTGTTGAGCGGCATTGAAGAGGCGACGCTGATGATTACCGCCGAAGATGACGTGGATATGAAAGAAATGGCGAGAGAGGAGCTCAAGAGCCTTGAGGAGAAAAAGCCGCAGATTGAAGAGCAGCTCAAGCTCAAGCTCATTCCTCCTGACCCGCTCGACGAAAAGAACATTATTCTTGAAATCCGTTCTGCTGCGGGCGGCGACGAGGCGAGTCTTTTTGTGCGTGATGTGTGGGAAATGTATTGCCACCTTGCAGACCGACGCGGCTGGAAATACGAAACGATGGAAGCGCAGGAAACCGAGGTCGGCGGCTTTAACAAAATCGTAACTTCGATTTCAGGCAAATTCGTCTACGGAACTCTTCGCTGGGAGTCGGGCGTTCACCGCGTTCAGCGCGTGCCTGCCACAGAAAGTCAGGGCAGATTGCAGACTTCGACCGTTACGGTTGCGGTGCTTCCCGAAGCAGAGGAAACCGAAATCGACATCAAGCCAGAAGATGTACGCGTGGACGTTATGAGAGCAGGAGGTCCTGGCGGTCAGTGCGTCAACACGACGGATTCTGCGGTTCGCTTGACGCATATTCCGACGGGCATCGTGGTTATTCAGCAGGACGAAAAGAGCCAGATTAAGAACAAGGCAAAGGCGTTCCGTGTGTTGCGCGCGAGGCTGTTCGACCTTGAGGAGAGCAAGAAGCAGGCAGAGCGCGCGGCGACGCGTAAGGGTATGGTCGGCACGGGCGCGAGAAGCGAGAAAATCCGCACTTACAACTATCCGCAAGACCGCGTAACCGACCACCGCATCAACTACAGCCAGCACAATTTGCCGAGCTTTATGATGGGCGATATGGACGATATGCTTGACGCGCTCAACGTGTACGCAAAAGAAGAGCAGTTCAAAGACATCGGCGTTGAGTAACAGCCAGAGGCTGCTATGTAAAGGTCGAGGACGGCTTTTAAGGCACAGTCTGCTTTGTAACCGTCGGGGACGGCTTCTCAAGCCAAAGGCTGCTTTATAAATACAAAATAGCGCGTTCCAGAAAATATGGGGGCGCGCTTTTTTGTTCAGAATGACATAGTTAGAACTTCATATACGAAAAGCCTGCAAGGT
>CALBGU010000242.1 GCA_937893155.1 uncultured Treponema sp.
GTATTCCGTCCATAACGTTGTAAAAGCCGTCGTATACCTGCCGTATCGTTTTTATGATATTCACAACCGTATGCACCGCTATTTCAAATGCACCGCTCAACGCACTTTGCACCGCGCTCGCCAATGAGCCGAACTTTTCCCTGATTTCGTCTATCATCGGCACGATTATTTCTGCAATCCGATAGCCCTCAATCGCGTTTTGTATGCGCATTTTCGCGTTCTGCACTCGCTCTACAAGCGTATCTATTGCGCTATGAATTGCCGTCGTGCTGTTCGTTACCCACACAACCATTTGGTCAAATACAGGCGAAATCCGCTCTACAATCGGAATAATGCGCTCCAAGAACTCCGTCTGTATTGCAATCCGCGCTTGCCCTATCGCGTCGAACATCGGATTAAACAAGCCGCCGAGTTTCATTTGCAAGTTTTCAAGATTTCGCTGTTTTGCAAGGTTCGCCATCATAGCCGCTATGGCTTTATCTTGCTCTCCGATATTATCTTTTGCCGTATTCACAAGAAAGTTCAGCCTTTCCATTTCGCTCATCGTCTTAAAGGCTTCTTTTTCCGCTTCCGTAAATTGCCAGCCGCGCTTCGACAAGCCGCCCATATCGCCGCCCATAACCTTACCTATCATAGTCGCCATACTCATTAAGCCTTGCTCATTCGCAATCCCTGCTTGTTGCGACATCGAAGTAAGCATAGGAAGTAATCCTTTTAGCGTGTCTGCGCTTTCAATGTACGTTCCGAGTTCCTGCGCGGCATTTGTAAGCATAGTTTTGTTGTATGCGCTTCCTTTACTAAACTCGTCAAGATACTGTGTCATTTCTGCAATACCCTGCGCATTGGAATGAAACCGAGCTTGCATAACCGCGCCGAGCCTTGCCTCGCTATCCTGTTGCGCTTGCCACATCGCATTTAAGCCGCCGACTGCCCCTGTAACGCCGTCAACAGCCCCTTTCACAGTGTGGAATGTATCTACTATGAGATTGAACTTCAACAGCTTTTCGGTTAATGACGATAATCCGCCCTCCGCCTTTTTCGCCGCTTCGTGCGTTTTCTCAAGCTCTGGGTTTGCGCCTTTAAGCCCATTTTCCGTGCCTTTCAGCGTCTGCTCAACGCCTTTAAGCGTTTTGATAAGGCGGTTTAAGCCCTGCGTAATGCCGTCTTGATATGAAAATGTCGTGTTTATTTTTGCCATACCTCCCCCCCTTTTTCGTTTCAAGTGCGCAGTTTATCAGCCTCTTTCTTTTCGGCTTCCACTCTCTTATCAATGCTTGCTATCACAAACGCCTTTTCGTGTTGATTCAACGCCGCAAACTCCGCAGGTTTCCAATGAAAATTGAGGACGGCATACATACAATAAGTAGCCTCGCCGTCCTCTTCAATCAGTTTTTTGCTTCTTCTACCTCTTCTTCAAGGCTCTCGAATCCGCTCAATTCCTGTATCTTTGCGCTTATCTCCGACAACACGCCAGCAGGGATTTTCCGCGTCAAGAATTCCCACGCCGTGTGGCATTTCGCCTTTTCCAAAAACTCCGCATTGTTGAAATTCGGCTCAACAATGCAAGCGGGTATCATAAGGCTGTCAAACTTGCCTTTGTCGAACTGCACGTTCTTTTTGCCGATAGCAAGCGCACGCTTCTGGAACTCGTTATGTTCCGTTTCGCCCATCGCTCTGATTTTAAGCGCAAGGCTTTTGCCGCCCACCTTAACCGTGATTTCGTCGGTAATCTCTGAAACGTCCTTCAGTGCCAAAAACTCATCTAACTTACTCATTTGTAACCTCTTTATTTTGCCTTGAATTATCAAGTTTTTTTGTGAAAAAAATCCCGAAAATCTTTTGTTCAGGAACGCCCCATTGTTATTACATTTTTTTGGGTGTCTGTTCAGATTTTCGGGAAAACCTCCCTGCTACTCTGAAAAACTCACTTCGTTGTACTTGAATCTTTCTGGCATATCCACATCAGAGAATGTGAAATCGACAGATTTTTCCAAGAAGCCAGCGTCTACATCGAGTTTTGCGATTTCATCGCCGCCAATTAAAACGTCCATAAGCACAACTGTTTGCGCACCGTTTTCGTCAGTTGTTGGGTCTTCATTTGTGCAAGTCAGGGTAAAATACACCGCTTTACCCTTTTTGACATACTGCATAATGATGTCAGACCATACAGACGATACCACATACAAATTCATTGAACCTGTTCCGCTCCAGCCCGTGATTTTGTGCTGTTTACCACGATGTCCAAGAGTGCGGACTTCTTTCTTTTCAAGCTCAATTTTTGCCGAAAAGTTTTTGCAATCTCCTACACTGATTTGATTGCCGTCAATGTTTGCATAAAGCGTTCCCTCTTGCCCACTGATAAGGCGGTTCGCTTTAAGATACTCCCAACTACCTGCCATTTACCCTCCTCGTCGTCAAGCAACGTTGACCTGCATATACAATTTTTCCATACTGTCAACAGTCTGCACGTTCCAATTTGCAATAACACTGTCAACATCATTGCCCGCCGAAATTTCAATGTCGGTTACATCAAAATTTTGGATTGCGTGTAATCGCTGCAATTCATTTGCATAAGCAACCAAATCTGCTTTGAACAATTTGCGCCCGTCGTCGTCGTTGTCCACTTTGCCCATATAGGTATCTTCCCACGTTGTTTTTGTGGTTGTACCAATTTCGTCAAGCGTGCGAATTACACGATTTTTGCTGAATGTGTAATCTTTCTTTTTCGTGAACGTGTGCAGTGAGTTTATATCCTGCTCAACCTTGATTTTGCCGCTTGCCGATGTGGATAAAAGAAACTTACCCGTTTTAAGAGCAGCCTTGATTTCTTCGTCGGTAAGCTCACCAATGATTTCAGTCGCGCCTGTTACAACCCTTGCCGTGTTGCTTTCGTTGAAGTTCGCCCCCGCTGTCATTCCTGCAACAACAGACGTAAACTCTTCTTTTGAAAACGTTACGCCGTCGATAACCGCACCCGAAATGCTGTTGATAATGCCCTCATAATCCGCGCCGTCGTAATCGGCAACAACGCCCTGCACATAATTGCCCTCATCGTCGCGCTGTCGTTTGACGAAATCAACTACAATCTTTTTGATATTCGCCTGTTCAGAAAAACATACCATTGTTTGCCAATGCGCTTTTGCAAGCAACTTCAAAAAGTTTGTGTATGCAGTTTCTTCAATAGTTACGCCGTCTGTGCCGCCCTCAAGTGCTGTTCCAGCGGTTTCAACAATAGTTGTAATCAACGTGGTTGTCTGCACGCTGGTGTCTGGGTCGGTAGTTGTTTCTGTTGCTTGCGAGAAAACGATATAATCATTGTCTTCAAGCTCGCTGATTTCAGAAATGCGCTGTGTATCAACGGTTTCACCGTCAAGATACGTCAAAACCTCGTACACGCCGCTGTCATTTGAGATTGCGACATTGAGTTTGTTTCCAAGCGTACCTGCGTATTTTGCAGTTGCCACAATACCGCCGATTGTTGCACTTGCTTTTACGCCGCCTTGATTTGTATTGTAAACAAGGGCTTTGTAACAGTAACTCAACGCCCCAGCAAGCAATTTTGCTTCGGTGTCTGTTGCTGTCAATCCGACTTTCTTTTTGCTGTCGCCTGTAAGCATTTCTGTTGACAGCACTTCAATCAATTTGCCGCTCGCACCCCATTTCAAAGGAAGTGCAAGCGCAACGATTCCGCGGTCGCCTGTTGTCATTGACGATTTTGGAACTGCCGTAAAATTGATATACGCCCCCGGGCGTGTTTTGTTTTGACTTAACCAAATGCCACCTGCCATTTACGCCTCCTCTTTTGCAACATACTTCAACGAGAACTTTTCGGGTTTCATAACCGTAACATTCCCCTCGGAATCCTTTACGATATAATCCCCCTCAAGCACAAGCCGCTGAACATTTCCTGCCGTAATCACGCATTGAACAGTGCCGTCTTTGCGCAATGTCAAATTGCTTGTTGTTGCATACTGCGGCAATTCCGACAATGCTGTTGTAAGCGAAAGTTGAATTGCGTCCACTTCCTCTGGAATACTGATATATTTCATTTTACCTCCACATCGACGCTTATCGCGCCGAATTTACTATGCTCTGTTTTATCGTTTAACAGCACCTGCGCTGTTACCTTGAAAAAGAAATGCAAAACGCCGTCCGTTTTCTCATAGTCTTTATCTTCAACCCTGTATATAGTGCCGTCTGTACACTCAATCAAATTGAAGTATGTCATAAGCTCTAACGCCATTTCGTCTAAATCTGCTTCTAGCCGAATATCTGTGCTTGGGTCGCTTGCTACTCGATAGCGCAAATCAAACGAATACTGCAGATTGTGATAACCACTTCTTAACGGCGTATCATCTGCCTTGACTAAATGCACAAAGAAATGCGGATACTCTGGCGCAGTCATTGCTTCTTTGTACACCGCATATTGCGGAGCTATCTCTAATAGCTTATTGATAATCGCATTTTTTACGTCTTCGCTCTTAAATA
>CALBGU010000243.1 GCA_937893155.1 uncultured Treponema sp.
AAAGGCTCTTCCCTTCAAAAAGCACTATATTTTAAAAAAGGCATTGCCTTTAGATTTCCATATTCATAACGTGGCGCACTTCTTTTAGGGTCTGAATACCGATTTCGCGCGCTTTTTCTGCACCTTCAAGAAGCACTTTGCGAATATAATCAGGATTCTTTTCAAGCTCGGCTCTCTTTGCACGCAACGGACGGAGCTCTTCATTCAATGCCTCAGTAAGCGTATTTTTCAGCATACCGCCGCCGCCATCGCCAATACGCTCTGCAATCGCTTCGGGTGCTTCGTGTGTACAAAGCGAAATGAGCTGCAACAGGTTCGCAACTTCAGGACGGTTCACAGGGTCATACGAAATGTGTCGCTCGCCATCAGTCTTCGCCTTTTTGATGAGCTTCGCTGTTTCGTCTTCTGTCGCACAAAGCATAATAGCGTTTCCGCGGCTCTTGCTCATCTTTTGACTGCCGTCTAAGCCTTTAATGCTCGGAGTTGACGACAAAAGCGCGTGCGTCATCGGGAAAACAGGATTGTCAGGGCAGAACTTTTCATTAAATCTGCGCGCAATCGTGCTAGTAAGTTCGAGGTGCGGCAATTGGTCTTTTCCCACAGGAACAACCGTGCCTTTGCAGAAAAGAATATCGCACGCTTGATGAACAGGATAGGTATACATTCCCGCATTAACGTTCTTTATGCCTGCGGCGGCGATTTCCTCTTTTACAGTAGGATTTCGCGAAAGCTCCGCATTAGAAACAAGGGTCAAGAACGGAATCATAAGCTGATTACATTCAGGAATATAGCTATGCGGATAGATAATCACGTTTTCGTCAGGCTCAATGCCAGCGGCGATATAATCAATGACGAGTTGCTTTGTGTTTTGGCTGATTTGGTCAAAAGCATCGTGGTCAGTTAAAACTTGATAATCAGCGATGAGTATCATCGTCGGCACGCCCATCTTTGACAAGCGCACACGATTTTGCAACGAACCAAAATAATGCCCTATATGAAGCCTACCAGTAGGGCGGTCGCCTGTCAGCACTCGGTATTTTTTCGGATTTACAGCGATATCTGCTTCGATTTTTCGGCTCATCTCAAGAGCTGCTTCAAAAGTGTCTTTGTTTTCTTCAGACATTTTTTCCTCCTTATCATTCGCAATTTGTATGTATCCTATCATATCCGCCCTATCTTTTCAACGTCGAAAAAACGGTGTATAATAAGCGACAAGGCAAACAGTATGACGGCAAACAAGAATATGACAAAAGATTTTGAAAATTGGATTGACCATTATTTGAACTTTGAAAAACACCCACAGAAAAATATTTTCTGGCTAGAAACAATGCAGTTTTTCTGCGCTCTGTTAGACCACCCAGAACTTTCTTCAAAAAGCATACATATCGCAGGCTCGAAAGGAAAAGGCTCTGTATCTGCCTTTATCAGCTCAATTCTTGAAGCGGCAGGATATAAGACAGGGCTATACACATCGCCGCATATTTTAGATTTTGCGGAACGGGTAAAAAGTGCGCACCATTTTTTTAGCGAAGAGATTTACAAAGAGAGCGCAAAGGAACTTGAAGCAGCAGTAAGAAGCGTAAAAGACGAAGATTTGCCAAAACAGCGGGCGATAACGTGGTTTGAGCTTGTAACGCTCTACGCATTTTTGTGCTTTCGACGCTATGGTGCAGATTGGAGCGTGTATGAAGTTGGATTAGGCGGACGACTTGACGCGACAAACGTTATTCGCCCCGAAGTTTGCTGCATAACAAGCCTAGAGAAAGAACACACCGAGTATCTTGGCAATACTATAGAAGAAATTGCAAGAGAAAAGGGCGGCATCATAAAAGAAGGTGTGCCTGTTGTTCTTTTTGAGCAGACTTTTTCTCACGGAGAAGCAAAGACCGTCATTGAAAAAATCGCCACTGAAAAACACGCACCTCTTATCTATGTACCCGATGTAATTTCTTCTATAAACACAAGCTATAAAAGAACCGAAGACGGCAAAATAAAAATGCGTATAGAGATAAGCTCTTCTTATTTTGCTCGCAAAATAGAAACAGATATACAGCTTTTAGGAGAAATACAAGCGCAAAATGCAGCAATGGCAGCTATTGCAATAAAAATTGCTTTGCCGAATATAAGAGAAGAGATAATAGAAAAAGGACTTGCAAACGCTTTCTTACCAGCGCGATTCGAGATAATTTCTCCCGTGCCACATTACACAAAAATCCCCTATCTCGTAATTGACGGTGCGCATACGGTAAAAAGTATTTCTTTCTTGCTCGATACGTTAAAGGAGTTTCAATCAGCTCTATCGACAAAACAGACTGTGCCTATAGAACAGGCTATGCCTGGAAAAACAGCTCTGCTGTTTGGGTGTGCAGCAGATAAAGATGTGGAAGATATGGCAAGGGAGCTATATCCGCATTTTGATTGTATCACACTCACAAAGCCAGGAAGCGTGAAGCAATGTGATTTAGAGCGGATTA
>CALBGU010000244.1 GCA_937893155.1 uncultured Treponema sp.
CCCTACACGACGCTCTTCCGATCTCCATAATCGTCATGGCCAGCAGAATGGCAAACTTTAATGCCTCCTCAATCCGCCTCCGGTTTCCTGCGCCGTAATTGTAGGCCAGCACGGGAATCAGCCCGTTGTTCAGGCCAAAGACCGGCATGAAGAAAATGCTGTTGATCTTGAAGTAAATGCCGAAGACTGCAGCTGCAGTGGCATTATTCAGAAACTGCATCAGGATCATATTCATGCCGAAGGTCATGACCGATCCGATCGACTGCAGTACGATCGAGGGAACGCCGATCCGGTAGATCTCGCCGATCAGCTTCCCGTCAGGACGAAATCCTTTTGGAGTCAGCTGGATTTCCCTGTTTACCCGCAGATTGAAAATGATCCCGATGATTCCGGCGACGATCTGGCCGAAGATCGTTGCGGCGGCGGCGCCGGCCACACCCATCTCCGGGAAGGGACCATAGCCGAAGATCAGGATCGGATCCATGATCAGATTGATCACTGCGCCGATCCCTTGTGTGATCATGGTGTAAAAGGTCTTTCCCGTGGCCTGCAGCAGACGCTCAAAGATCGTCTGCATGAAAATGCCGAGACTCACTGTGCAGCAGATGGTAAGGTACGTCACGCCGTATTCGCGCACTTCTTCTATCCCCGTCTGGCTGGCAAAAAACGGCCTGCTCACCAAAAGTCCTACGAGAGCAAAAAGCAAAAAACCCATCACCGCCAGAAAGATACCGTTCACCGCAATCGGGTTTGCCTTTTCAAAATTTTTTTCTACGCCTTCGCCGTAATAATAACATAATCCTAATCTGAATTGCGCATCGCTGTTTCCCTGTTCAGCCGCCTGCTCAAAATACTGAACTGCTTTTTTATAATTCTGTTTCACGCCATAGCCGTTGTAATAGCAAATCCCTAAGTTGCATTGCGCTTTATCAAAGCCCAATTTTGCCGCTTTTGTGTAAAACTCAATCGCCTTTTTCTCGTTTTTTTGCACTCCTATCCCATATTGATAGCACACTCCCAGTCCGTTAATGCCGCGCGGGTTTCCTTGCGCCGCCGCTTTTGAGAACAAATCGAATGCTTTTGCATAATCTGCGGCAATAAATTCCCCGCCGTGAGTATAAAACGCCCCCAAATCCGCCTGCGCCTGTGCATCGCCTTTGTTCGCCTTTGCAGTCAGTTCCTGCACCTTTTTCTCTTCAGCCGCTTTCCGCTCTGCGCGCGCTTTTTCTTCGGCAATGCGTTTTTCTTCAGCGGCTTTTCTCTCTTCTTCGGCTTTCTTTTCTGCAGCTTTCTTTTCTGCGGCGATACGTTCCTGCTCCGCTTTCTCTGCGGCTATGCGCTCTTGCTCTTCGTGAACAGGGTCGTAGTTGTACTTGATAGTAACCTCAGTAAGCTCCTTTGTTTCCCCCCTGTAATTCCTAATAACATTGTCCCCGCTAGTAATAACAGCCCATTGCTCCTTTGAGCCATAATAATTCACCGTTTTTAGCGCAGGTGTATAATAAAGCCAGTAATAATTTATTGACTTAACCGTGCTTGGTACTGTAATACTCTCCAATTCATCACAAGAAAATGAACCATCTTTATAGTCATTTGCCCCTAGATATTGCACACCAATCGGTATAACCACATTTGTTAGATTTGAGCAACTAATTTTACAGCTATCCCTGTTTTCATAACGTTCTTTATAATAAGGATGTCCATCCGTACTATCCAAATCAGACGGCAAAATAAGACCTATTATGGAATCTCCTTCTATGTTTATATCATACTGCCGAATATAAAATTCGTCGCTATACCGTTGTGCACCTTTACACATTTCTGATAAATCAAGCACAAATGGTTTCACTTTATTTGCAGTCCAGTAGAAAAAGGAGCTTAAATACCCTCCTATTTTTATAACTCCATTATGATTTCCTGATTCCATCACATTCCAAGCTTTTCGCGCAGGCAAAACATCTTCTGAAACTGGCAAGATAGAAATTTTATTTCCCGAAGTCTGATTTATTGCGATATACAGTTTATCTGTGTCGGCATCGATTACAGGTACATTATCAATTTTCAGCACGGTTGCATCATATCGTAAATGAGCAATTGGCAGGCTGTAATAGAGTTTGGTGTAAAGCACCGTGTAATCCACTGATTTTTTTGCAATAATTTTCTTTTTTGCGTCGAGCAACTGTACGTCAAACGTATACTTTTCTTTTTTTTCTGCGGCAGTCTTTTTTAGCCAGTTATTGCCGCCTATGTCATCTGCATACGTCCAAGGGAAGCCGTTAATTTTTTCACCCCAGTTTTTGCTTTCTGGAATAGTGTGCAATGTGTTTTGTAATTCGCTTATTATTTGTGCATTTTCAGCACTATTTGTATGCCGCATATAAGGCATTGACACTTCAAAACTCATCGTTCCGTTTTCGTAGTCTTTTGCAGTCATCTCAAGAGCTTCTATATCGCTAAAATACTTCAACTCAAACTCTGGCTCATTCGACGCAATAAGTTCTGCCGCTTCTTTTAAAAGTTTGTCCCAATCATTGCGCAGTTTTATTTTGTTTTTCGCCGTTGCGCCAAAGTTTCCGCTTGAAACTACTGTTGTCATATTTGCAATTCTGCTTGTTGCTTCACCCAGCTTTTTATCGCTTTTTTTGGCTTGAATGTAATATGTCAACGCTTCAATATTTGCGCCGTTTTGCTCTGCCACGATACCTTTCGCCACACTTACCTGTGCAGCCACTTCGCTACTCATTACGCTTGCGCTTTTGGTCAGCATATTTGTTGCATCTGCGCTTAGTTTTACGCCGTAGCCTTTCATCAGTTCATAAGAAACTTGATTCGCCGCTGTGCCGTCTTCCAATGCAGACGGTAAACAGTTTGGAATTGAAAAAGCTGCTTTTGTTTCTCCTGTTTCAGAATCTGTAATATTAAACACAAGCGCATAGCTGTTTGATTTTCCCGTGATAGTGCCTGTAATAATCAAATGGGCGTGTGTCATTTTTCCCATTTCGATAGCGTCAGTGTCGGAAAACTCTGTACTTTCTGACAATTTTTGTTCCGCTTTTACCATATCCGCGTTTTGTCTGTCTACTACGCGAAGCCCTGAATATTGTGCAAAATTAGCGGTAATTACGCCTTGCATAAAAAGAGGAATCCAATCTGCATTTTCACCCAAATTCACACCTTTCGGCAAAGGCACTGCAATACTCTTTTTCTCCTGTGCAAAAGTTACCGCACACATCAACAGCAAGACAATCATTGCAAAAATCCGCTTTACACTCTTCATTTCGTTCCTCCAATCTATGTGAGATAAAATAAAATAGGGACACTTTTCCGTGTCCCTGTCAGATTCTAAAACTTTACTTTACAAACTTATAAACGTTCGCTTGCTCTATTTTCACCGTATCATTTACTGATTCGATAGAAACTTTTTGCGTAGAGTCTTTGCTTGAGTTATAGATATAGAGCTGAACTCCTGTAGATGCCAATGAAACAAGGATAGTTATTATCGTTAATATACGATACCACTTATTCTGTTTTCGTGTTTCATAGAGATTCTCTTCAAGATAATCATGCTGTTGTAGCGTCTTTAGCGAAAACATAACGATTATCTTTTTATCCCATAAATCGCATAGCTGTTTCTGCAAATCTTTACTTAGTGGAATGTTCTGCTGATATGCAGGTGCTTCTGAAGTCGAGGAATACTTTTCGTCTACTAAGTGTATAAGCTGTTTTTTCTCAAGCTCTTCTAAGAGAAATACGATGTCGTAAAGTTTTTGCTCTATCTCATTAAGCCATTTTTTATCTTTTTCGGAAGCGATGTTTACTGGTTTTGAATAGTGTATGCTGAAGTCTGTATCAGAAAGTTTTTTGACTTCAAATTCGGTTGCAGTTCCTATAAGACCTGATTCATCTACAAGCATATTTTTTAGATTGACAATACCTCCGCTATTGCCTAAAGAAATTGCTTTGTCGATAATCTGCTTCTCGAAAGAAGAAAATACAGGAATAAATGTGTTTTCCATGAAAATACCCCCATTGGAAAAATTTGATGTATTCGAAAAACGAGCGAATAGCGAGTTTTTCGAATAAGCATTGTGTCAATGCTTATTCCATAGTACTATGGAATAAAAAATTATGCGCTTATCAGAAAGGCATAATATTTTATGTTCAAAGTATATTAACACCATATTTTATGTATGTCAATAAAAATATTTCCAAATTTTACTACAATAGTTTTCATGGGATTTGGCGAAAACTTACACAATGAACTTGTTTTTCAAGATATTCAGATAAAAGAACTTTCTGCAAGAACGGGAATCAAAAAAAGTACGCTTGATAAGTATCTTTCGGGAAACAAATCTCAGCCTAATGTAGAAAATAAAGAAACTGTACTTGAATTGGCTCAATCCTTATTAAGAAGACAATAAAAAACTACCGCACGGAGATTGCACGGTAGTTTGAAAAAGATTGATAAAAATATGAGAAAAAAACTTACTCTACAACGGAGTTCACAGTCTTTTCGGTTGTGATTGCTTTGCCGCTCGCGGTGAGCTTCACGCCGTTCACGCAGAAATGCTTGTCTTTGATTTCAAGCGTAATCTTTTCCAGTTTGTCGATGTTGATTTTCTCTGGCTTTTCACAAGGCTCAGAACCTTCTGGAACAATGAGCGTTCCTGGCTCTGCCCAAGGAGCAGTGAGAAGTTCGACTTTCTCTTTGCCGTCCTCGGTGTAGTCCGCCGCCAAAAGCATTCCGCGGCTTTCCACGCCTTTCATCTTTCGCGGTGCGAGGTTTGACGCAATAATAACGTGCTGTCCAAGAAGCTCATCTTCGCGCAAATACGGGCGCAATCCGCTCTGAATAATGCGCTTTGTTCCGCTGCCGTCGTCAAGATGCTCGATGTAGAGCTTGTCGCCCTGCGGATTGCACTCAACGCTTAAAATCTTCGCAACGCGCAACTCGATGTATTTGTTAAAATGCTCAATCGCCGTCATAGACGGTTCTTCACCAACAGGCACAGTCTGTTTTGTAGAAATACCCTCTGAGTGAGAAACCGTCTTAGACGGTTGAGAAACAGCCTGTGACTGCATAAGAGCTTCAACGTCGATTTCTCCTGCAACGCACGGCACAGTGATTTCCCAATTCTCAAGCACAGACGGGTGCACTTCGCCGAAAATACCGATTGCCTTGCCGTTCGCCATAATCTGTGCCTGCCGTCCAGCAATAAAGCGCGGGTCGTCGGCTTCTTTCACGATATATTCGTGGTCGAGATAATACAGCAAAGAAGCAACTTCTGCGGCGGCTTGGTTAAAGTTCGCGTTTGCGCTCGCGGTCAAAAATCCGAGACTCTGCACCGTCTTTGTTCCCGTAACTTCTTCGGGAGCGATATAGGCGATTTTGCCGATTTCATAAATCTTGTGCGGATACACAGCGTTCGCGCTCAAACTCTCAGACTCAAGCAAAGAAGCGATAATCGACGGGCGAATGAACTGATAATTTTCGCTCATCGGGTTCGCAATTTCGATAACATTTTTGCCGTCGATGTTCATATTGTCGATGTAGTGCTTTTTGCTGCCGAGATAATTGAAAATCATCTCTTGATAGCCCAAGCCTGTCATAATCGTTTTTGTTTTGCGGCTGTAGAGCGTGAGCGGAAGCAATCGACCGATGGTAAAATCATTCGGCGCGGTTGGCGTGAAGAAATCCAAGCCCTGACCAATCATCACGTCTTCAATCACATCGACTTCGTGCAAGAAATCATTGCGATACGGAGCGGGGGCAACCGTGAAAATCGTTTCGTTTCCGTCTTTTGAAACTGTTACGCCGTTGCCCATTCTCTTCAACGCCACTTCAACTTGCTCCACGCTCAATTCTGCGCCGAGTTTTTTGTTGATTGCGCTCAATCGGGCTGTCGTCGGCTTTTGGAAATAGAACGGCACGGTGATTTCTTTGCCGAATCCTGTTTCGTATGGGTGTACGACTTTGACCGCCTTGATTTCATATCCTGCGTCCGCAAAATCACACGCAACGATGTTCGCGGCGAGAATTAAGCTCTCCATTTCGCTTCCCGTGAGCTCTACGAGCAAATCTTTGTCGCCGACCTGCACTGCGCCGAGTTTTGCGCTGTTGATAATCGGAGCCATTGAAAGCACTTCGCCTGCGTCATCGGTGAAAAGCGGGAAACGCGGCAAATCCTTGAGAATCCAGCCGAAATCTTTTCCCTTTGGGTGTTCACTCAAGATAGCGCGGCAGCTCATTTCGTTTTCACAGCCGAGCGGCGTGAAGAACGTGCTTTCTGGGTCAACTGCCTTGTAATGTGCAGGCCATTTTATTTCTGCTTCGCGATACACGCCCATTGAAATCGTTTTGCGCTTGCGTCCGAAGTTCCAGCAGAGTTTTTCCTGCGTCTGAATGATGTCTTTGAGCATTGCATCGTCAATCGGCTTGCCCGAAATCATAAAGCTCACCATATACGGGCGAATGTCTTTGAGGTTTTCGTCCACGGTGATAATGCGGTTTTCGCACGGCTTTATATCGCCAGCTTTTGACATAAATGCGCTGTAATCCGCCGATTTTCCGCCCTCGTATTCGCGAAGACAACGCGCCACGCCGCCTGTTGACCACAAATCAGGGCGGTTTGTGTCGTTGAGCTCGATTTTAATCACGCGCTCATCTTCGCTTTGGCTCATATCTGGCTTTTCGTCAAGCTCTGCTTTTCCGTGGGTCAGTTTCTTCTCTAACGTGTCATAGTCCCATTTTTGACCGACAAGATTGAAGAACAGTTTTTCGTTCACTTCTATTTTAGGCATTGTTGAAAACCTCGTCTTGATGTTCTCGCGCAAAATGCGAGAAAGGATAGAAATAGTATACAGTAAGATTTTGCGGTTGTCTATTAGTTGCTTTTCTCAAGAAAAAATAGGTGGTGTTACTAAAAAGTATGCTAGTATAAAAGCAACAGGGAAAAGTGATATAA
>CALBGU010000245.1 GCA_937893155.1 uncultured Treponema sp.
ATGCGTGTGCCGCGGAATGTGTTGCCAAGAAGCTCGTCAAGGCGCACCGTAACGAATTGCCCGATAAGGCTCTTGTCGCCTGCAAACACGACGCGCTCATCTTGCTCGATTTTGCCCAAAAGCTCCGCGTCGCTGTCGCGGCTGACGGCTTCCACAAGGACTTTCGCCTCTGTGCCGACTCTCTTTTGCATTTCCTCGTGATTGATTGCAAGCTGTGTGTCGATGATTTTTTGCAGCCGCTTCTTTTTCTCTTCCATCGGGATTTGATTTTGCATACTCGCCGCAGGAGTGCCCTCGCGCGGATTGTAATAATACATAAACGCGCTTTCGTATTTGACTTCGCGCAACAGGCTCAACGCCTCTTCTACGTCCTCCTCCGTTTCGCCGGGGAAGCCGAGCATAATATCGGTGGTCAGCGACGCGTCGGGAAGCTTGGCGCGGATTTTTTCCACAAGCGAAAGATACTGCTCGCGCGTGTAGCGGCGGTTCATCGCTTTGAGGATACGGGAAGAGCCGTGCTGCACAGGCAAGTGAATGTGATGGCACAAGCGCGGATTTTTGGCGATAACGTCGATTAAATCTTCGCTCAAATCTTTCGGGTGGCTCGACTCAAAGCGCACCCAGCCGATTGAAGAGTTGGTTTCTTCAAGGTGGCGGGCGATGAGCTGCATAAGGCGCGGGAACGTGATGATTTCTTCGTCGGTTTTCTCTTGCGACGATAAGGATTTGTCCATCAGTCCGCGGTACGAATTGACGTTTTGACCGAGAAGCGTGATTTCGCGCACGCCCTTTTGGCTCAAGGTGTCAAGCTCGGCGAAAATCTCTTTGACGCTGCGGCTCACCTCGCGACCGCGCACATACGGCACGATGCAATAGGTGCAGAAATTGTTGCAGCCGTTCATAATCGGGACGAACGTGGAGAATGCGCCCTCTTCAAGCGAAAGCGGCGAGAATGTGTAGGCAAGGTCGGCTTTGATTTCGCTCGGTTTGTGCTTGCCCTCCACTTCGTCGATGATGTCGCCGAAATGCTGTTTTGCATACGTTCCCACGACGTAATCCACGACGGGATAATCGCGCTTGAGGCTTTTCAAAAGCCGCTCCGCCATACAGCCCATCACGACGAGGGTGAGCGGTTTTGCGCCGTCTTTGACGTAATCGAGGGCAATCGGCAGGCTCTTGTTCTTTGCGTCTTTTTTGCCCGCGCGCACGGCTTTTAGTCCCGTGTAATAGCCAAGTCGCCCGAAAATGCGGTTTTCCGCCGTCGCGCGAACGGAACACGTGTTGATAATCACCATATCGGCGACCTCTGCACATTCGGCTTTGCTCCAGCCGCGCGCAATAAATACCTGCTCTGCCGCCGCACTTTCTGCGATGTTCATCTGGCAGCCGTATGTTTCAAAAAAATAAGTCATTCTTTTCTCCAAAAAATATAATGTATCTTCGATTGCACTACGTCACAACTGCGTTGAGCGTCACAATTGCATTGAGCGTCAAAACTGCGTTGCGTCAGCTACTGTATGGCTGAAACTAAATTTATCGGTTTATCACGAGTATATCTTTGATAAGCGAAAAATGCTTGTCTGCTGTTACAACGGTCAACTTGTAAGCCATTGCACAGGCTGCTATCCACATATCGTTTTCAGGAATCGGGTGTCCATCTGATTTCAACTGCGCTTTGATTTTTGCATAAAACGGGGCAACATATGAATCTGGTTTTATTTCTGTTAGTTCATTGCAAAAATCCGAATAAACCGCCGCATTTTCCGCCTTTCGCTGCGAACATTCCGCACCAAAAAGCAATTCGCCGAGCGTTACCGACGAATAATACAGGTTGTCTTCGTCAAAAATATCATCAAGATTGCTTTCGTCCTTTATATAGCGAATAATCACGTTTGTATCAAGCAGCTTACCATTCATCACAATCAACCTTACGACCGTCTGAAACAGCCTTTGATATAATATCAGAATCTTCTTTGCTAATCTTGCCGACGTATTTTTTCAAGTTTCGCTTTTTGGGCAAATCCTCGTCAAGAATCGTAATTATCACTTTTTGACGTGGGCGAACAGACACCTGTGAAAGAGGAACATATACTTTTCCGTCAAAATATCCGTTTAATGCTAACATAATACCTCCTGCTTGCATTATAGCATACAACTGCCCCCTTCGTCGTTACTGCGCAATAGGCTCGAGAAGCCTGAGGTCAAGTTCGGTTATTTTCTTGAACCCCTTATCTGCTGTGATGAGCGGTATTCCTAATTCTAATGCGGTAGAGGCGACAATCGAATCGGGAAGTTTTGTGCCGTATGTGCGGCGGACTCTTATCGCGCGCTCTTTCACGGCAGTATTCAGCGGAAAAATCGTACAATCGGAAAGCAACGAGTGAAGATTATTCAGTTCGTCTCTCGTAATGCGCGGAAATGATAAAAGTTCCATCTCCGTGATTACGGAAACGCCGAGCCGTGCATCTTCATAAGGCTGCATATACGGCTTGCCCGACAACAGATAAATAATCGCATTCGTATCAGCAAGAAAGTCAATTCCATTCATCGCGCATTTCCTTTTGAATTTCAAGACCGTCGCCCAAATCCATAATTCCAAAATACTTTGACAGATTTCCTTTCTGTTTGGGAGTTGTCTTCGCCTGCTTTTCGTAGCGATACACCACATAATCAATGTAATTTGAGATTTCATCAAGGCACGCTTCAGGAACAGAGCGCACCTGCATCAAAACAGCTTCGTAACTCATTCTTATACCTCCATTTCTATTATATCACACATTTACGTTCGTGTCGCTCACACCAAAACCGTATATTGCAGAAATCGACCACTTCCGCCGATAATCTAAATCGGCGCAACCGATAGGGACTTTCGCGAGTTCCGACAAGTTGGCGGTTAGCCTCCTTAGCTCGAGTGATGATTAGCCGTATGGCGAAAGTCAGATATAAATGGCTGGGAGGGCGTGCGGTGTCCAGAATCGTAATGATTTGTGTGATAATCGTAGTGCTTTTGGTGCTCGGTTATCCAGTATGGTAAACCCACCTCTTTGCACCTTCAAAAAGTGTGAGAGCAAAATAAAACCGCCTAGTCTGAACCCTTAGGCGGTTTTTTAACCAAATAAGAATGAAGGCTAACCGTAATTTTGGTTGCGCTTTCTTTTTATATTCTAGCCTACTTT
>CALBGU010000246.1 GCA_937893155.1 uncultured Treponema sp.
CAAAAGCCTTTTCGCCTGCAACATTTTTGTCGTCTATGAGCGAGTTTCCGCATTTTATTTTGCCAGCAAGTGTGGTGAGTTTGCGGTTTTTCTGCGCGGTGGAAAGCCAAAGGCTCAATTTCGTGATTTCCACGCTGTCTTCGTTGATGTCCACGCCGTAGAGGTTGTTTTCCAGAATGGCGTTGTCGATTGCGGTGAAGTTCAGCTCGCCAGAGTGGATTTTGCTCCAAAAATAATCAATGAGCGTGTGTTCTTTTCGCAAAAACTTGAGCGCGGCATTCAAAAATGCACCAGAACCGCAGGCAGGGTCAAGGATTTTCAAGCTCAAAAGCCAAGCGCGGTACTCTTCAAGCCGTCTGTCCAAATCAGCAACCGTTTTTTGCGAGTATTTTTTGTCAAAAGTGTACGCTTTGTCATTAATATTCAGCTCTGTCTTTTTCGCTTCGCAAAGTGTGCCGATTGTGTTTTCTACGATGTATTTCGTGATGTATTCAGGCGTGTAAAAAACCCCGTCTTTCTTTCGCTTGGATAACCTCGCCGACTCGGAGAGGGGGGTAGGGGGTGAGGTCAATTCCTCGATTTCGGTGAGCGAGTTTTCAAAAATGCGCCCCAGAATATCCACGCTGATTTGGCTTTGAAAATCGTAATCTGCAAGTATTTTGCAATGCTTTAGCAAAACATCGTCGCTGATAATCACGCTGTCAAGGATTTCGTCGGTTTTGAAAAGTCCGCCGTTATACGCAAAAACGTCGCGTGTGCTGTCGCTTTCGCTCTTGAAGCCTTTGTCGATTCTGCTGAAAAAGGTTTTGAGAACGCTGTAAAGGCTCTGATAATAGCCGAGTTCTTTGAGCTTTTTGAAGTCGCCTATAATCCCGATTGTCGAGTTTGCAGGCAAAAGCCCACGGTCTTCGCAAAAGAGGATAAACAAAATGCGGTCGAGGAGTTTTTGAGTTTTCTTGAACAGCAATAACCTCACCCCTTGCCCCTCTCCTAGCAGGAGCGGGGAGTCTTTGGCGTTCCCCCTCGCCGACTCGGAGAGGGGGTTAGGGGTGTTTTCCTTGTTCCCCCTCGCCGACTCGGAGAGGGGGTTAGGGGGTGAGGTCATATTTCTCGCACACAAATCATCGAACAAATCGCGCTTGAACGCAGAATAATCAGTGTAAAAGCTGTTTGTTATCTCTTTTTCTTCGGTCAGTGTTTCGTGCTTGAGCTTTAGCGGAATGTCGTTTTTGATGCTCTCAATCGAAAGAAGCAAAAAGAGCAAATCAAACTTTTCTTTCGTAAGGCTGAACAAATTGAACTCGACGAACCCGATTTGTGTTTCCACATACACGCGAAGCCGCTCAAAGTTCGACACGATGACATAAGGACAGTTTTCGTGATGATTTTTGTAGCTGAATGCCTGAAAAGCCACGCGGTCGAGGTCTTGCGTGTCTGTGCCTTTGAGTTCAATCACGGCTTTTACAACGCCTTCAAGCACAATCGCGCCGTCAGATTTCTTTGCGTTGGATTTGCTTTCGTTTTTCAACTCGGTTAAAATGTTGTAATTCGCCTCTGGTTTTATCGTGTAGCCCAGACAAGAGCAGAACAAATCGCGGATAAAGCCTTCTTGATACTGCTCCTCTTTGCTTTCGCGGATATTTGCCTGTTTTTCCTCGCTGGCAAAAATTGAGCAGAACAATTCATATTTTTGGCTCAAAACATCTTTTTCGATTTTTGAAAGATATTTGTCGATTATCTTTTTCTGAAACACTTTTCCCTCCGTCTGCTATTTTATTATTCAAACCAATTTTCTATTTTTAAGGGGAATACAGAAGCAATTCCTTCAAAATCTTTCACATTGCGTGTCACAAGAATTAGCTTGTTTGCAAGAACAGTTGCTGCAATTTGAGAATCTTGATATGGAGCAGTTTTGCCGACTGCTTCAAGCCGTGCATACATATCAGACTGAACGTCTGCACATTCTTTTGAGTACGGCAAAAAATCAAATATATCTGCAATTTGCTCCTGTGCGTATGCTTTCAAAAAATCTTTCTTTTTTCCGTCAGGAAGGCGTTTTATTCCCTTTTGTATTTCAAACCACGAAATCGTTGAAACAACGCAATACGGAGCAAAAACATCAAGTTTTTCAGCGATTTTTGGATTTGGATTTATTTTAGCTCCTTCTGAAACTATGTTTGTGTCAAGAAGATAAATAGCATTTCTTACCATTCTTCAGCCTCTGTGCCTCTCAAGATTTCACTTTTGTCACGCACATTGTCAAATACTGAATCTAAATCAGAATCTGCATTGCAAAGAAAATCGTCATATTTTTTCCGAAATGCACAAAGTGAAGCCGAATATTTTTTTTCTTCAAAATCGTCATTTTTTTGAGTTGTTTCATTCTCATCAACCACAATCAAGACTTGCTGACGCGGCTTGAATGTGTATTTCTGAAATGGGACGATTGTTTTTCCGTCGTAATACGCTTTTAGTGCTAACATAAGGCTTTCCTCCAAATCAATTATAGTATGAAGCAAGAAAAATATGAAGTACAGAGGGATTTCTGCAAAAAAACGCCCCTCTGCAAATATTTTTATTAAACAGAAGAGCATTTTTTTATTGCGTCATTCCAAACGTGTTTCGGAATCTCTTTTAGTGCTTGGTTTTAGAAAACGCTGAGCATTAAAAAACGCTAAGCGTTCGGTTAATACGCTCGATAGCCTTTTCTTTGCCCAAAACAGCGATAGAGCCAATCAATGGCGGAGAAATGCGGCTGCCCGTTACAGCAAGGCGCACAGGCATCATAAAGTCGCCGAGCTTAATGCCCATTTCAGTCGCTTTGTCTTTTGCGAACTGCTCCGCGCCGTCGTGTCCAACCTCAAAGACCTTGTTCACGAACTCAATCGCGTTCTGCAATACCTCTTTCGTCTTTGCCTCGTCGAGTTTTTTCGGAATGATGTTCTCTTTCGGCGGCACTGCAGGCTCTGTAAAGATGAAATGCACCATTTCCGCCGCGTCGGTAAGATACTTCAATCTCTCTTTGATGAGCGGCATAAGTTCAAGGAGCTTTTTCTTCACGTCCGCGCTCGTCATATTCATCGACGTGTCAACGCAATACGGCTCGCCGTCTTCGCCAAGCGCAACGCCTGAATATTCAGGTCCGACGTGCGGGGCTGGGAACTGGTCAGTAACGTTGATGTCAAGCGTCGCATCTCCTGTCTTTGTGATGAAAGGCAATGTCCACTTATAAAGCTCTTCGTCGGTGAGCTGTCGGATATAGTTTCCGTTGTAGAACTCCAGTTTCTTGTAATCGAAAACAGCAGGGGCTTTGTTCAAATGCTCCATCTTGAAGTTCTTTGCAAGCTCTTCGAGCGTATAGAAATCCTTGCCCTCTTCGTAAGAACAGCCAAGAAGCGCAACATAGTTCACGATAGCCTGCGGCAAATATCCGCGCGCACGGAACTCGTTGAGCGAAGTTGAGCCGTGTCGTTTAGAGAGCTTTTTGCCGTCTGCGCCGTTGACCATTGGCAAATGGCAGAACTCTGGGTGCTCCCAGCCGAATGAGCGGTACATCTGAACGTGAAGCGGAGTGGAGGGAATCCACTCTTGAGCGCGCATAACGTGAGTAATGTGCATCAAGTGGTCATCGACGATGTTTGCAAGGTGATACGTCGGGAAGCCGTCGCTCTTGAGCAAAATCGGGTCAGGGGAAATATCTTCGTTCTTCCAAGTGATGTCGCCGAGCAAATGGTCGTGGAACTTTGTTTCTCCCTCAAGCGGCACTTTAAGGCGGATAACGTAGGGCTTTCCTGCCTCAAGATTTGCTTTTATTTCTTCTTGTGTAAGGTGGCGGCAGTTGCGGTCGTATCCCGGCGGCATATTGTTTTCTGTCTGGATTTTGCGGATTCGCTCCAAACGCTCGCTGTCGCAGAAGCAATAGTACGCCTCTCCGTTTGCGACAAGCTGTTCTGCATATTTTTTGTAAAGCTCAAAACGCTCGCTCTGCACATAAGGTCCAAAATCTCCGCCCTTGTCGCCGCCTTCGTCCCATTCAATGCCGAGCCAAGCCATTGTGTCGTAAAGGTTTTGAACATATTTTTCGTCGTATCTTGTGCGGTCGGTGTCTTCAAGGCGCAAAATGAACTTGCCGCCCTTTGAACGCGCAAAAAGGTAATTGAACAGTGCAGTTCTCACCCCTCCGATGTGCTGCATTCCAGTCGGGGACGGTGCATATCGGACTCTGACTTCAGTTGTATCCATTGTATAAACCTCAAAAAATGTAAGTAATGCCATTATAGCGAGATAAGGGCGGTATCTGCAAGTAGGTTATTTTAAATACCGTGCGCAGATAAACAATTCTTGCATTTTTTCACACAAAATTTGCGCAAAAAAAACACGCTCCCCATTTCTAGAAGCGTGTTTTTAGAATCAAAAACGTTTATTTGTTCAGTTTATAATGATTCGTTGAAACCGTATGACCGTCGCTGTAGATGTCGAACCATACTTCGTTCCCCGCCGTGCTCATCGCCTCGTAGAACTCTTTCACGTTACCCACCTTCTTGTCGTTCACCGCCGTAATAATATCGCCCGCACGAAGTCTGAGCGCCGCCGCAGGAGATTTCTCAAACACACTGCCCACAATAATGCCCTTCACCTTCTTGTCGATTTCGTATTTCGTGCGCAGTTCAGAAGTAAGCGGCATCGCAACAAATCCCGGCCACAAATTCGTATTATCAGCCGCAATCTTGTCAGAACGCTCTTCAATCTTCACCGTAATATTCATCTCTTTGCCGCCGCGGATAACGCGGAATGTCGCCGTTTCGCCAGCCATCAAACCGCCCACTTCACGCACCAGCTGGTCGGTGCTCTTCACATCGTGCCCGTTCAAACTAATAATAAAATCACCCGGCTGAATACCGCCCTTTTGCGCCGGCGAGCCAATGAACATATTGCTTGCAAATGCGCCATTCTTGCCGTCCACGCCGAGTTCCTTCTTGTAATCCTTTGAAACCGCATTGATGTCCAACAGCGAAACGCCCATCCAGCCGTATGAAACCTTGCCTTTAGAAATAAATTGGTCAATCGAATTCTTGATGTTGTTAATCGGAATGGCAAATCCCAAGCCCTGCGAGCCGCCAGAACTTGACGCAATCCACGTGTTAATGCCGATGATTTCGCCGTAGATATTCACAAGCGGACCGCCCGAATTTCCCTGATTGATTGCCGCGTCCGTCTGAATAAAATCGCTGATTGAGCCGATGCCCGAGCCGCTTCGCCCCGTCGCGCTGATAATGCCCTGCGTTACGCTCTGGAAATAACCGAGCGGCGTTCCCATTGCCAAACAAATATCGCCCGTCTGCACTTTATCGCTGTCGCCGAGTGTCGCCACCGTAATATCTTTGTCCGCAGTTTCAAACGACACAAGCGCAACATCAATGCGGCTATCCGCGCCCACGAGTTTTCCATCGAATTCTCTGCCATCGTTGAGTTTTATGGTGATTGAACTCGCCGCGCCCGCAACGTGATTATTCGTCAAAACATAAATCGTTTTTCCATTTCGGCGCACGATAACGCCCGAGCCAGTCGCACTCTGCTCATATTCCCGCGTATTTCCTTTTTTGTCGCCCTGTTCTTCAGGAAGCCCAAAGAAAAAGAACGGCCAGCCGTCCATCGCAGGAGTCTGCACGCTTTTCTTTTCTTTTACGTCGATTTCCACCACGGCAGGCAACACATTATTACTCACACTGCGGAACGTCGATTGCAAGGCTTCAGTAACGCCCAAGGCATTTGCGGGAGCCGCACTCGTGCCGTTTGTATCTGCAAAAGCCACGTTCGCGCTGCCGCCGTGAGCCTTGCACGAGAGCGAAATCAATCCGAATGAAAGAGCCACCGCAGCAGCAGTTCCCACAATATGACCAGTTTTTAGTTTCATAAATTCCTCCAAAAAATCGTATGGATTCTTTTATATCGAAAATGCTTTTTCGTTTGCTTTCATTATAAAAAATACGAAAACATTATGCAACGTTACAAGCCATTTCTGAATATTAACGGAAATTTATAGCCCCTTTTTTCGCGATATACGAAAAACACGTTCAGTATGACCATTTTTTCATATATCGTTCTTTTGGAAGCACCTCCCAAAAGCAGCTTAGAAAAAAAAGTTCGGTGTTTTTTGTCCGCGGAGGCATCTTAGAAAAAAAAGTTCGCCACGCAGAGCAAAAATGAGGCATCTTAGAAAAAAAGTTCATCACGCAGAGCGAAAATAAGTAGCTTAGAAAAAAAAGTTTGCCATTTTTCTTCCGCGCAATTATCTTAGAAAAAAAAGTTCGTCACGCAAAGCGAAAATGAACAGCTTAGAAAAAAAAGTTCCGTGCGCAGACGAAAAGCAGTCATCTTAGAAAAAAAAGTTCGCCACGCAAAATGGAAAACACACCGCTCGAAAATCCGAAAAGGCTGTTTTTTCTTTGCGGAGGCAACTCGAAAACTCGAGAAGTGCATTTTTCTTTCAAAAACAGCCTTCACAAATTTTCGAGAACAGTTCTGCGGCATTTTTTCAAGAAAAAAACGCCCGTGCAAACTATCTCTGCACGGGAATTTTTTTGTGCGCTTAGCAATTCGGCGGTAAATCCAAGCACTCGGTCAGCACTTCCGTGTGGTCAGCGAACACCGCCACCGTGTGCTCCTCGTGGCAACTGCGCTTGCCGTCTGCGGTGATGACCGTCCAGCCGTTGTGGTCGTCGGTGTACACATCGGGAGTGCCGAGGTTAATCATCGGCTCAATCGCAAGCACCATACCCGCCTGAATGCGCGGATTTGCGCCGTAACCGCGCCCGTCGGGATAACTCAAGCAATTCGGAATCGACGGGTCTTCGTGCACATCTAAGCCCACGCCGTGCCCGCAGTAATCATACACCACGCCGTAGCCCGCTTTGTCCGCAATATTAAACACCGCTTTGGAAATGTCCTTAATGCGATTTCCAGCCACGCACGCCATAATGCCCGCGTTCAGACATTCCCGCGTGGTGCGCACGAGTTTTTTGTATTCAGGGCGCACATTGCCCACCATAACCGTATGCGTAGAATCGCTGATGTAGCCGTTCAAATCAATGCCGATGTCCAGCGAAACAAGGTCGCCATCGCGCACAATGCGCTTTTTTGATGGCACGCCGTGAATGACCTCTTCGTTTATGCTGATGCACGCCGCGCCTGGAAAGTCCTCTTTATACCACGCAGGACTGCCGCCGTGGTCTTTCATAAACTCAAAGCACCATGTATCGATTTCCTTTGTTGAAACGCCCGGCTTCACCATCGGGATAATCGTTCTAAACAAATCCGCAAGCAAATGACAAGACTGGCGGATTCCATCAATTTCTTTTTCATTCTTTAAGCGTATCACAGAATACTCCTTGAGTATTTATTTAACCGATTGCAATAACTTCGACGCTTCTTCCAAGCACACAGCCGCCGTTTTCTCGTCGCCGATTCTGCGGTAAGCGAGAGACATTTTCTGCAAAAAGAACGCATCGTCTTTTTTGCCCAATCGCAAATCAAGCGCGCGCTCCCACGCATCAAGAGCAAGCTCGTCGTTTATTTTCCCGTCAAGATGATTTCGCAACACATTCCGCGCCAAATCAAGCACTTCGGGAAAGAAAAAGCGGAAGTAATTGAAAGAATATTCCATTCTGATTATTTGTTCAAGAAGCAGCACCGCGTCGTAATATTCTTGCCGAATGACGAGTTCTTCAGCCAAAATAAAGCCGTAATCCATAAAATCTTCTCGCGTAAACCACTTTGTCAGCGAAAAATGAGGGAAATTCATATTCATACGCTTAAATTCAGCCACCGCTTCGTCTTCTTTGTTGTGCATAAGGTCAAAAAAAATGAGCTTTGAGCGACTTTCTTCGTCTTCGCGCTCCAAAAGCCACTCTCGATAATTGAATTCGCGCGCTTTTTTGCGAGAAAATCCTTGCCTTATTGAGAAAGATTCATCAAATATTGATTTCTGTTTTAAGTCAGAAAGGACTTCATACGCCCGCACCACTTCCCGAAAAGCCGCTGCATCAGCTTCTCGGTGAGTTGCATCAGGGTGAAATTGTTTTGCTTTTTTTCGATACGCCCGTTTTATTTCGGCTGCCGTTGCATTTTGAGATATACCGAGTATTTTGTAATAATTTTCCACGCAAGTCCTCTTTGAACTTACGCTAATTTGAACAACTGTTCGATTTTAGGCTCGCGAACCACCAAAACAGAGCAATGTGCACTTCCAATAATTTCGCTGTTCGCCATTGATGTTGCGTCGTGCCGAATTGCGCCGTCGGATTTGCTATACGGACGACCGCCGAGCAAAATAAGCCCTGCATTAAAATCGTCAGCCGCAGCAATAATCTCCGACCACACCGCGCCTTTTCTCAACTCGGTTTCAATCGTTACGCCTTTAGATTTTGCTAAATCAGAAATGTATACCAGATAACGATTTCCGTCCTCGGTCAAATTTTTTTCATACGATGCGCTTTCTTCCGACACAAAAAATTTGCTCAGCGTCAGTTTCTTGAGCGTTGCCGTGTCCACAACATACACGACTTTTAGATGACAGCGATACAATTTCGCCATCAAAATCGCGTACATTGCTGCGTGAATAGATTGCTCAGAGCCGTTTACAGCCACAATAATGTTTTGAAACAACGGTTTTATCATACACTCTCCTCTTTACTTTTTCGGCTCTTCAAAGACTTCAAAACAAACACATTTTCGCGGTCTCTTTCTTCAAGAACACTTTCGATATAATTTTTTGTCTCCCGAGTTTGCGGAATAACCATTTTATCCAAAGCATTTACGCGTCTTTGCGTTTTTTTCACATCGGCTGCCAATCTCCAGACAATATTGCGAATCGAAGCCATTTCTGTAAGAAGCGTAAGCAACTTAAAAAACTCGGACATAACTTTATCGCTGTCTGCAAAAGTGCCCATAAACGAACAAAACAGCTCCTTTTTAGGCAACTGCACATCAAGCGAAGAAAAATTCATTCCGCCCACGGTAACAGGCTTTTCCCGTAGCGTAAATTTGTATTCGACAGCGTGTGCAATTCGTTCAACTCTATCGCCACCAACCGC
Organism: uncultured Treponema sp.; assembly: GCA_937893155.1. Taxonomy (GTDB): domain Bacteria; phylum Spirochaetota; class Spirochaetia; order Treponematales; family Treponemataceae; genus Treponema_D. The sequence continues at coordinate 9,093 of CALBGU010000246.1, forward strand.
CATAAGCATATCGCGCAATGCAGGATACGCATTTCCAATCGTTGCATCAATATCCCGCTCCAGCAATTTCACTTTTTCGACCATTCGCATCAGTTCCATTACCAGAATCTCGCGCTTCTGTTCAAGCAAGTCATAACCGTCCATAGAAACAGACAGTTGCTCTTTTACCATGAGAAGATTAGACTTTGTTGGTGCAATATTGAGTTTTGCCATACACTACGCCTTTTCTGCCGTTTCGTCTGCTTTCGGAAGATATTTTTCAATAAGAGCAGGCTTTATTCTGTACAAATCAGATTTTGGCAGCTCACACAAAATTTTCCAGCCCAAATCCAGCGTTTCTTCGATAGAGCGATTTTCGTATTCGCCTTGGGTGAAAAATTCTTTTTCAAGCCTATCGCCAAAGCGCAAATACTGCTGGTCTTCCTTCGACAATTCCTCTTCGCCGATAATCGCCGCAAGATTTCTTATGCTTTTTACTTTTGAATACGAAGCAAAAAGCTGACTTGCAACGTCTTTATGGTCTTCTCTCGTCATTCCTTCGCCGATACCGTCCTTCATCAAGCGGCTCAAACTCGGCAATCCCGACACAGGCGGGTAAATTCCCTTTTGACTCATCTCGCGGTCAAGAACAATTTGACCTTCCGTGATGTAGCCAGTGAGGTCTGGAATCGGGTGAGAAATATCATCGTTCGGCATCGTCAAAATCGGAATTTGCGTGATAGAACCAGTGCTACCCTTGATTTTGCCTGCACGCTCGTACAACTCGGCAAGGTTTGAGTACAAATAGCCCGGATATCCCTTTCGTCCCGGCACTTCACCGCGCGTTGTACTTATTTCGCGCAATGCCTCACAATAATTGGTCATATCCGTCATCACGACAAGAACGTGCATATTTTTTTCGTATGCCAAATATTCTGCCGCTGTAAGCGCACAGCGCGGCGTCATAATGCGTTCAATAGAAGGAGCATCTGCAAGGCTCAAAAACATTACAACCTTGCTCAAAACGCCAGATTCCTCAAATGATTTTCGGAAAAATTCAGATTGGTCATACTTAATGCCCATTCCTGCAAAAACCATAACGAACTGCTCGTCACTGTTACGGATTTTCGCCTGACGAATGATTTGAGCAGCAAGACGGTTATGAGCCAATCCGTTGCCGCTGAAAATCGGGAGCTTCTGCCCACGAATCAGCGTATTCATTCCATCGATGGAAGAAATTCCCGTTTGAATAAAATCGCGTGGATAAATGCGAGCATAAGGATTTATCGGCATTCCGTTCACATCGATTTTTGTGCTCGATACAATCGGAGGATGTCCGTCAATCGGCTCTCCCAAACCGTTAAAAATGCGCCCCAAAAGCCCCTCGCCAACGCGAAGTTCCAGCGGCTCACCCAAAAATTCAATCGTCGTATCATGCAAATCAAGACCTGTTGTAGTACCAAAAATCTGCACAACAGCAATATCTTCAGACAAATCTATAATACGACCTGTACGTTTTTCACCAAATCTATCACGAACATAAACGGTTTCATTGTAAAAAACATTTTCCGTACGCTTTACAACAATAATAGGTCCGTCAACAGATGTTACACCGCGATATTCTATACCTTTCATATTGTTGCCACCTTGCGGTACGTCCGCTCCAAATCGCCAAGTTGTTGTTCCAAATGCGATTTCACATCATTTATCTGTTCCAATTTATCATTAGGAATGCTTGTTTTTATACGAACAATTTCTTCTCTTACTGGTAATTGCATTATTTTCAAAAGAGGTGCACCCTGCTTTATCACCGCAAGAGATTTTTCGTAAAAATCCATAATCAGCAACAAAATTTGAATTTGCTTATCAGGAACAGAATAGACATCTATATCATCAAATGCGTTTTGCTGCAAAAATCCGTTTTTAATCATTTCTGCAACAGTCAGCACCAAACGCTCACTGTCAGGCAATGCGTCAGGTCCAATAAGACGGACAATCTGTTGTAAACGCTGCTCATTTTTCAGCAGATTCAATGCCTCAAGACGAACTTTTGCCCAGCGAGAATCCAATTTGTCCCACCAGCCTTTTACTTCTTCGGCATACTCAGAATATGAATCAATCCAACCGATAGCAGGATAATGACGCGCATTCGCAAGCTCTCTGTCCAGTGCCCAGAAGCAACGAATAAAGCGCTTTGTATGCTGTGTAACAGGCTCTGAAAAATCACCTCCCGGCGGCGAAACTGCACCAATAACAGAAACTGACCCTTCAAGATTATTCAAGCCGATAACTCGTCCCGCACGTTCGTAAAACTCTGCAAGTCTAGTCGGAAGATAAGCAGGGAATCCTTCTTCCGCTGGCATTTCTTCCATACGACCCGAAAGTTCTCGCAACGCTTCAGCCCAACGAGATGTAGAATCTGCCATAATTGCAACGTGCATTCCCATATCGCGATAATATTCTGCAAGCGTAATACCAGAATAAAGAGAAACCTCACGAGCCGCAACCGGCATATTTGATGTATTCGCAATCAAAATCGTACGTTCCATCAAAGAACGTCCTGTGCGCGGGTCTATCAAACTCGGAAACTCCGTCAATACATCAGTCATTTCGTTTCCGCGTTCGCCGCAACCAATGTAGACAATCAAATCCGCATCGCACCATTTTGCAATCGCGTGCTGAGTCATCGTTTTTCCAGTTCCGAATCCTCCCGGAATCGCAGCTGTACCGCCTTTTGATAGCGGGAAAAAAACATCTATAACACGCTGACCCGTTACAAGCGGTGTATCAACGGTGAGTTTATGCGTAAACGGACGCGGACGGCGAACAGGCCAATATTGCGAAAGTTTGATTTCCTCATCAAGTTCTGTCGTGCCAATAACATCATCTATAGTATAATCGCCACTTCCCTTAAAAGTCTTCAAGACTCGTCCGCGAGTAGCAGGCGGAATCATAATTTTATGCGAAATAGACGACGTTTCCTGCACAGAGCCAATAATCATTCCCGGAGCAATCGGCGCTCCTTCTTCTTTTTCTGCCTCAAAATGCCAGATTTTTTTCACATCAATAGGCTCTGCACGCTGTCCTGGTGCCAAAAAAGCGCCAGCGTCATCATACATAGCGGCAAGAGGACGCTGTATACCATCATAAATAGTACCGACAAGTCCAGGTCCTAAACGAAGCGAAAGAGGGCGTTCATTGCATTCGACTTTTTCGCCGATACGCATTCCTGTATCCTCTTCGTATACCTGAATTGTGGCATTTCCAGAGTTTTGACGAATTATCTCGCCAATAAGTTTTTTTTCGCCTACATCAACAACATCGTAAAGACCGCAGCCATCAAGTCCTGACGCATAGACAATAGGTCCTGAAACTCTAGTTATTTTACCGACTTTCATTCAGGAAGCCTCCCTCCAAATAACGTACTAGCAAGCTCGTAGCTATACGCATCTTCAAGTTCAGAAACTAACTGGTCAAACGAAAAACGACATTTTATAGAGCCGTCTTCGGTTACCGCTATAATTCCCGCATGCACATTTAAAAAAGCAACAGCTTCTTCACCTGATTGCACAAACAAAATTCTTTCTAAAGATTTTAAGCTATTGCCAAATTCATCTTTTACGAGTTTTTCAAGTGCCTCTGTATCATCGCCGTAAATTTTTACGCACACATTTTTAGAGCCGAGCACTTTTTTGCCATTGACTATCATTCTTTTCAAAAGCAAAATCTTTCGCTCAAGAGAAAGATTTTGAAGATAATCATTTATTGCGCTCGAAACAGAATTGCCTTCAAAATCAACAAGATACCTTTCACATTCCAACGGAAGAGCAGCTTCAACATTTCTCTTGAATACAGCAAGTTTTTCTGCAAACGAGGCATCAATTTCTTGCTTAGCCTTCTCAATACGACTTGAAACAGCAGCTTCTATTTTTTGCCCTTCTGCCGCTGCATTTTGCAAAATGCGCTCAGCTTTCCGTCGTGCATCGGATTGGATTTCTTTATCAAGAATATCTGTAGAACGTAGTTCTTCCATTATTATTAAGCACCCCGATTCCTAAACTTGAATACCGACAGCCTCACGGATTGCATCTGTTAAAGATTTTTTCCCTTTCAAATGCCCATTGATGCCCGGTATTTCCACAATAAGCGGATAATCTCCACCTTTCTGCCAATCCAAAACATCTTCTTCTATCATATCAGAAATATTTTCTGTCAGAATAAGGATTTTTGGTCTTTCAGCAGCCACAGGAGCTGATACAAAATTGCCTTTGCCCGTAATACGATTGAAAGCGTCTAACGCTTCATCTTTATTTTCGCAAACAGCACCATCAACTCCCACCAACTTAAAGGCGAGTACGAGTTCCCGCTCGCCAATTATATAATATTCCACTAAAAACCTTCGTCATCTGTTTTACATGATGATGATAAGCAAAGCAACAAGGAATCCCCACAAACAGATACCTTCTGCCAAGCCAACGAACGGCAATGCTTTTCCAGAAAGCTCTGCATTTTCGCTCATTGCGCCCATAGCAGCAGCACCGATTTTCCCAACCGCCATACCGCCAGCAATACATGCCACCGCAACCGCAATAGCAGCCGCAAAATACTTCAGCGCAGAGCCAGAAGCCACCGCAGCAGCATCGCCCTCAGCAAAAGCACATGCAATAGATGCAAACAAAACTGTAACGAATGCAAAAATTCTCTTCTTCATAAAAAGACCTCACAAAAATCTATTATATTTGAGCATTATATTCAAACTTGAACGGTTTAAACTCTCTTCCCGTTTCGTTAAAGAATTTGGAAAAGAATTCATAATACTGTAATCGCATAACTTGAATCGCAACAATCATTCCCTCAAGAACAATCACAATTCCATTTCCAACGATTCCGACTGCAATTTTTCCGGGAAGCACTGGCACAATTTCCATCAGCCGTGCAATAATCGTGCCTAAAACCGCATGCGAAAGCGCAAAAGCTCCAACACGCAAGAAACTAACCGAATTAGACAAGTAGGTAATTATCGTTTCCAACAATTCAACGACAGCACCGATAACCGCAGAAAGCAACCCGTTTTCTAAAATAGGGTGTTCGCCGTCTATTACTCGCTCCAAAACTTCTCCTAATGCAGAGCAGAGCAACGCAATGCCGATGATAAACCAATCTATTACCAAAATAGGCTTTTTCAGCGCAAAAACACGAATAGCAATAAAAACTACATACCAAAAGAAAATTGCGCCACTCAATCCCGTTTTGCCGAAAAGCGCTTTTCCTTTTTTTCCGAGCGCAAATTGATTGCAGATATTAAGCAACAAACCTACAGAATTGATTATAAAACCGACACCAACCGTAAAGCCAAAGAACATAAACATTCTTATAATAGATTCTTTAGAACCTGTCGGCATCATCGGCAAAATCGCGTGCCGCGGTTCACCGAATAATCCTGTAACAAATCTCGAGAATGGCTCCAATACCGTTTCTGTCGCAAAAAACTCACCGGTAAGCAATCCCATAATGAAACTTGAAACACCAATTGCAATAAACACCGGTGCAAATTTATTCCAACCGCCAACTTTCGCAACTTTTGTTTCCATTAAAATGCCCAACAACAAAAATACAAGTCCCTGACCTGCATCGCCGAACATTATGCCGAACAAAATGGTAAAGAAAATGGCAACAAAAGGAGTCGGGTCAATCGTGCCATACAAAGGCGAACCATAACTGAAAATAATACGCTCAAAACTTCCTATAAATTTGCCATGCTTTAAACTTACCGGAACCTTTTCACGTCCAGAAATAACAGACGGTACTTCATTTGGCGTGTATTCCCGAATCGCGACTCTTCCGCTTGAAATTTTATCAAGCTCTGCTAAAACAGTCCTGCTTTCTTCCGCAGGAATCCAGCCGGTAATTCGATATACCATCTGCGTCGATTCAAGAGAATTTTCAATATTCTTTACTTGCATTCCCACAGAGAATACCGACAAAAGATGATATAAAGAATCTTTATGCGTTTCTGCAAAATTATGGCGCTCTTCGTTGCAAGAGGCAGCAATTTTTTCAGTCTCTTCAACTTGAGATTTTAAAGAAGCAAGAACATCATCAGGAACACCTTTAAAATCTTTTGGAACTTCCATTGCAACAAAACCGAATTTTTTCAATTCGCCATCAAGCGCAAATCTGCCTTTTTTGCTAGAAGCAGCCATAATTCTGGATTTATCGTCACCCAATGGAATAATTATGGCGCGCTCGCCTACCGAAAATTTGAGTTCATCAAAAACAGCAGGGTCGATTTTTCCGATTCGCAATGTCAAAAAAGAAAGATGCTCTAATTCTGAATACGAAGCCTTCAGATTAGAAAAAGCCAACGCCTCTTTGTAAGTCGATGTAACCCGCTTCAGTTCCTCACTTTTTTCTGTTTCACGATTTTTCAGCGCAGAAACAGACGCTATCAAACTTTCCGCAGCATCAAAATCTTTTGCTTCGGGAAGAGCAGGCATCTCTTTATATTCATCTAAATCTTGAATATTTAGATAAGCACGAACTTTCTCCAAAGATTCAAATAAAGATTTTTCTTTACTCTCTAACGATTTTCCGGAGTTATCAAAACTTGACTGAAATTGAAAATTGCCTTTTTTACCAAGAAATTCAATAACGCGACTTATATCTTCTTTCATTATCATAAGTTCCACAAGTCGCATTGCAGTTGTCTTTGCCATTACTCTCCCCTTTCTATATTCATTCGAAGACTTTCTGTCATAGAACGTATACAATCTAGTTCGTGTGATTTTATCTTAAAGAAACAGATAAGCACAGCAACAGAATCAGGATACCGATGAAACATCTTTTCCGCAATTCTATTATCGAGCTTTCTCGCTTCGCTCTCAACCCATCTGGGATCAAGATTCCAGACAACACCTTCTTCGTTAGGATTTAACAAATCCTTATATCTCCAATCAGCCCACTCAGAATAGCTATCAATCGGATATTCCAATATTTTTATCGCAGAACCTGCGATTTCGTCATCTACATCGTGCGATTCAGAAGCATACGCTAAACGAGGCAAAATATCTTCTTTTTCCATTCCGTAATACACACGAAGACGCATTGCCCACACAATATTTTTCAATATATACTCTTCACGAAAAAGCGTCAAAGCAATTTTTCGCTCTGCAGATGGCAAACTTCTAATTGATTTTCCTAATTCAAAAACATATTGCTGGTCTAGCCGAATATCATTTGCTTGCTGCTCATGTATGCTCGGTATTTTATTATACCACGAAAATGCAGAATTTTCAGTCATTTTCGCAATATCAGGCCATGCTTTATAATTTATTTCACTAAAAGAGCCTATATCAATAATTTCAGGCATTTTTTCTTCTTTGAAGCAAAGTGCTGCGCCAATTTCTTTTATATTCTCATAATCATAGAAACGAAGCAAATTCAACAATATTTGAGACGGCTTAGAATAGCACGAAATAAGTTTTATATATTCAGAAATAAATTTTTTCTCTGCGACTTTTTCAATTTGTTTTGCAAGCAATGTTTCAGGGATAGCGGGAACTTCTTCAGAAAACAATAATCCCCACAACTCATTCAAACTCTTTGCCGAGAACAGTTTATTGGCACGCTCTCCAATATAGGATTTTGAAAGCATACCGCAAACTTTTGCATAAATATAAGCACTAGCCGCAGTTTTATCCATAATTTACCTCTTGCTTATTCGGCAAAAAATAATTTATCAAGCAGTGCATTAAAAGCAGAAATATCTTTTTCGCTCGCTGATATTTTATTCTGATACGAAACAAAATCTTCATTATGTTTCTTTGTTATTTTATCACACTCTTCTTTTAAGACTTGTTCAGCAGAAGAAATCAATTCGCTGTACTGTTTTTTATACAACTCTTCTGCCTTTGTTCTAGACTCAATCAAGCGTTTATCAGCGGCAGTTTGAGCTTCCAAAAGCAAAGAAGCCGCCTCATGCTCAAGTCCTAGCAAATGCTCAATCACATCAGTTTCTTTTTCTGCCATAAAATCCTCCTTTTAATTTACTTAAAAAATTCTGTTTCAAACGCACAAAGAGTATCATACACTTCTTTTGCTGATTTTTTTTCCATAAGCAAATTAACAGAATTAGGATTTTGCAAAACCTTTAGCAACGAACTTAAAATCTGCAAATGTTTTTCACGCTCCTCAGGAGAAATTAAAAGCATAAAAACCAGATGAACAGGTGCATTATCAAGAGCATCGTAATCAATTCCTTTCTGACTAATCCCTATCGCTCCCACAACGCCATTCACAGAATCTGTGATTCCATGAGGAACCGCAATTCCGTGAACAATCCCCGTACTCATCTTCGATTCTCGTTCTTGCAAAGCCTCAACAGCCGCAGTTCTGTTTAATTGAGGTTGGACAGATATAATCGAATCAACCAGTTCTTCAAAAACTTCATCTTTATCTTCACTCTCCAGATTTACAATAATCGTTTTAGGAGAGAATACCTGTCCAAGAACCATACCTTACCTCGCTATTGAGCATTTTCAGCAGCTGAAGTTTCAGTCGCTTCCACAGAATCTGTTACTTCTGTAGATTCAACACTTTCTGATGCTTCAGAAACATTTTCTTCTTGAGTACTTTCAATAACAGTGTTTTCATCAGCTTTTGTTTCTTCTTCCCAGTATTTCTTAGAAGAAGAATCTGTTGTAGTTTTTTCACCCTGCACTTCAACAGCCGCTTCACTCAAATCCTTAG
>CALBGU010000247.1 GCA_937893155.1 uncultured Treponema sp.
TTTTTCAAAAACACGCTGTTTTTGGCAAAAAAAGTTCCGTATCGACCAAAAACAGACTGCATTGTGCAATAAATTCACAGTATTTACAAAAACATTTTTGCGCCTGTGAAACATTTGACAGTAACGGGCAAAAACACGCTGTTTTTCATCAATCGAGGACTTTTTCGGGTAAAAACACGCGTGCGATTACTCAAAAAAGTTCTTGCGCGGGCAAAAGCAGATGTGCGGCTGCTCAATTTTGCACTCGCGAAGGCAAAAAAAAAGAATTTGTGCGCAAAAATGCACGCAGCGCCGATTATGTAGTAGGAATAGAAAATTTGTGTAAAGGGATTTGATATGAATTTTGTGCGGCGATGTGCGCTCAGTGCTGTTTTTTTGATTCTTTTTTCTGCGTCGTCTTTTGCGGCGGCAATTTCGATTCAAGTGGTGCAACATTCAAAAGGACAGGCAAAAATTTTTGAAACAACCCGCGTTATAGAAGATTCGCTTCTTGGGTATTTTTTTGAAAACGGGTATGTCGTTTCTAATTCTCCGATTGCGGTGGCGCAGGTCGGCACAGACGATGATGAGCAGATTTTTTACAAAGGCTCTGACGACGCTTTTTATGGCTCAATCCGCTATTTCGTAACGATTTATGTGGATTTTATTGATTTAGCCGCGTCAAAAAATCCCGATGCAGTGGCGCTGTCGAATATCAGCAAGATTTCGTGGAAGACGGTCGATGTGAAAACAAACACCGAAATCGACAAAGGAAGCGGAAAAGTAAAATCCACCGTGGCAAAAAACGATGACGGAGAGCTTCGCGTTTCTCATTTTGCAGAAGAAGTGGCGGCTCGAATCATTCGCGAAATAAAATAGACGTTAGATTGACTATATACTGATTAGAGAGGTAAAAAGCTATGAAAAAAATAAAGAAAATCGCAGCTTGCGCATTGTTTACCGCATTTGTTTCTGGAACTTCACTTGCATTTGCAGCAGCGCGACCTTCTGTTGACGGGCACGCAGTGGTAGCCGACGCAGGGGCAATGCCGCGCGGTCTTTTTGCTAAAACCGTGGGGTATCTTCCCGGCGACAGCGTTAGTGTTACCAATCCATACACAGGAACAACTATCAATGTTCTTGTTTTAGGCTCGATTGACCCGTCGGAAGGTGTTGCAATTTTGCTTTCGCCCGAAGCGGCTGAGCGGCTTGGCATAAAAAAAGACGCAAACATTCAAGTCAAAATCACCAAGCGCGTGGGCGATGTGGACGAAGCGGTGAGCGGAAGTGCAGTGATTGCAGAATCAAGCGATTCTTCCAGCGCAAAAAAAGACAAAAAAGCAGAATATTCCGAGGCTAAAAAAGCCGACGAAACGCCTTTAGTGAGTTCCGTTTCCGAGGGCGCAAAAGCACCCATTTCGGAAGAACCAGAAGTTGAGGAACTTGCTGCTCCCGAAGATTCGCTTTCGGAAACAGCAAGTGAAATCGCTTCTTCTGATGCCGAGAATGATACTGAAAAGAGCGCAGAAAATCCTAAAACGGCAGAGCCTGCAAATGCAGTTGCCGAGGCGGTTACAGATGAATTGCCGCCGTATGAAGCCGCTCCTGCAATCGCAAAAGCTGAAGAAGATAGCGCAAAAAAGACGGAAGAAGAATTGAACGCGGTGGAAAAAACAAGCGGCAGAAGCCAAAATAAAGATGCTGCTCCTGTTTTTGAGGTTGTGGACGAAGGTGCGCCTGAACTCGCGATTAACCGCGTTGCAAAAGCCGAAGCGGTGGACGGAAATGCCCCGAAACTCGAAAAGCACGATGAGGCAAAACCTGTGAGCGAGGCGGTGGACGGGAAAGCGCCCCTTTTGGCAGAAACAGATGAAAAGATTGCGTCATCAGAAGCGGTGGACGGAAGTGCTCCTGCGATTGCGGATTCGGGCAAAAATACGCTGAATACCGAAGCGGTGACGGACGAACTTCCTGAATTGGCATCTCCGAAAGAAGCCCGCAGGGAAGTCGTAAACGCCTTGCCAGCGGATTTGATGGCAGGAGCTGAAAGCGGTGCAATCGTTCTTGTGCCCGCGCCAGAAAATCCGCCGACGGAAAGCGACAAGGCTCTTGCCGAAGCTACCAAAAAAGCCGAGGAAGAGCGCAAAGCGACCGCTCAGGCATATCGCGACAGAATGGCGGCAAAAGCAGCCGAGGAAAATGCCGCAGCCAACACGGTGGATAACAGCACGGCAGGCGCAGAAAACAAAATCGCAGACGCAAAGAGCAGCGAACTCAAAAACACCGAGAGCACTGGGTTTGACAATTACATTGTGCCAGATGTGGATAAACTTTCAGCGGGATATTATGTGCAAATCGCATCGCTTTCGGACAAAACGAATATCGTGGGCATTGTGAATACATACAGCAGCAAGTATCCGATTGAAATCGTGCCGTCAACGGTGAAAAAGAACTCGTATCAAATTATGATTGGACCGCTCGGAGTGGACGAATACGGCACTGTTCTTGAGCGATTTAAATCGCGCGGATACAGAGATTCGTTTATCCGAAAAGTAAAATAAATCGATTCAGGAATCTTAAAACAGCGGTTGTTCGCCGCTGTTTTTTGTTTTTTCCGCGATTGAAGAAGTAATGCGTGTGTGCTATGATAAAAGCACCATGATGAATAGAAGCGATACGAAGTTGTATATCGTCGGCGCGGGTTTTGCGGGGCAGATGATTGCTCAGGACATTGCAAGAAAAAAGATTTTCGGCAAGGTGAGCGCATTTTTAGACGATGACAAAGATTTGATTGGAAAGAAAATTGACGGAATACCTGTGTTGGGTCCGATTGACGATATTGCGCCGATTGCGGCACAAAATGCGATGTCAGAAGCGATTATCGCAATGCCGAGCGCGTCGGGCGAGCGTATTCGTGAAGTGTATGAGCTTTTGAAGCGGGCAGGGATTTTGCATATCCGCATTCTCCCGTCGATTAGCCAAGTGGTGAGCGGAACGGCGCATTTGGTGCAGATTCGCGACGTGAATATGCTCGATATTTTGGGACGCACGCCGATTATTCTGCCGCTCGGCGAGAGCTTGAAATATCTTCGCGGAAAACGCGTTATGATTACGGGCGCAGGCGGCTCTATCGGCTCGGAACTTGCGCGGCAGCTGCTTTCGGGCGGCGCGGAGAGGCTGTATTTGTTCGGACACGGCGAAAACTCAATCGTGAACATTTACCGCGAATTGCACGTTTTGCAGACTGAGGGCGTTGGCGAAAAAGCGCAGGTCGTGCCTATTATCGGCGACATCAAAGACCGCGCCTATATGCAATACATTATGGCAAAAACGCATTGCGACGCGGTTTTCCATTGCGCCGCATATAAGCACGTTCCAATGATGGAGGATAATCCTGTTGCCGTCATCGAAAACAATGTGTTCGGCACGAAAAACCTGCTCGACGCGTGTCTTGAAAACAATGTAGAAAAGTTTGTTCTCATCAGCACGGATAAAGCGGTCGCTCCTGTGTCCACTTATGGCGTGAGCAAAATGCTGTGCGAAAAGCTCTTGCTCTCTGCGGCGAAAAAGGCGAAAAACGGGCAATCGTATATGTTCGTGCGCTTCGGAAACGTGCTCGGCAGTCGTGGCTCGCTCTTGCCGATTTTTATGGAACAGCTCAAGGCAGGACAGCCGCTCACGGTAACGCACCCCGATATGGAGAGGTATTTTATGACGATTCCAGAGGCGTGTTCGCTTGTGCTTGAGGCGGGCGGAGTCGGCGAGAACGGCAAATCGTACCTGTTGGATATGGGCGAGCCGATAAAAATCCTCGATTTTGCAAAGCAGGTAATTCGGTTTGCAGGCTTTGAGCCGTACAAGGACGTGGATATAAAAATTGTGGGCTTGCGCGAGGGCGAGCGTCTTTTTGAGCCGTTGTGGCTGAAAGAGGAAGAGCCGAAGCCGACAAAGTGGGAGAAAATCCTTGAGCTGAAGAACATTGAACCGACGACGTTCGATCTCGATGAGCTTTTGAAGGAACTTGCTCCGATTTGCTTGGGCTTTGAGCAGGAAAGCGGAACGGTCGATAAAGAAAAATATCGCAACAAGGCACTGTTAAATGAAATACTCTGCCGCGCTGTGCCGACATTGGCGCAGTTTTTGGAAGAAATCAAATCTCATAAGGACGAAATAAATGCAGACAACAAATAAAACAAATAACGGAACAATTAACGACAGCCTAAAAGTGCCGTTTCAGCTTCCGTCGATTGACAAGGCGGAAGAAGACGCTGTTTTGCGCGTATTGCGTTCAAATTGGCTCACGACGGGCAAAGAAACGCTTGCTTTTGAGAAAGAGTTTTCGCATTATGTCAGCGGCGGAAAAGACGATGTAACATCGCTTGCTGTGAACTCGAACACGAGCGGTATGATTTTGGCAATGGACGCGGTCGGGGTGAAAGAGGGAACTGCGGTTATTACAACGCCGTACACATTCATTTCGACTTCGATGTGCGCAAAACATCTCGGCGGCGACGTGCATTTTGCCGACATCGAAGCGGATAACTACAGCATTGACCCGAACAAAGTCGAGGATATTTTGAAGAAGGACTCGGCTCATAAAATCCGCGCGATTGTGCCTGTGCATATTGCGGGCAATGTGTGCGATATGACCGCGCTCAAGGCGTTGGCGGAAAAATACGACGTGCGCATTATCGAGGACGCGGCTCATTCTTTGCCGAGCAAGACGAAAAACGGCTTTGCAGGCACTTTGGGCGACATCGGCGTATTCTCGTTCTATGCGACAAAGACGCTTTCGACGGCAGAAGGCGGTATGGTTACGGCGCGCAATCCCGATTTTATCAAGCGAATGATGATGATGCGTTCTCACGGAATGGATAGAACAACGTGGGACAGATACACGAGTCCGCGCGCTTCGTGGGAATACGACATTATCGAGGCTGGCTACAAGTTCAATCTGCCCGACATCTTGAGCGCAATCGGTCGCGAGCAACTCAAGAAGCAGGATAAATTCCTTGATAATCGTGTAGTTATCGCAGATATGTACAACGACGCATTTAAGGATTTTGACTTTATCGAGCTTCCGCCGAACGACGATGGAAACTGCTGGTATATGTATCTTTTGCGCTTGAAGTTCGATAAACTCGATTGCGACCGCACGACGTTTGCAAAGGAAATGCAGGCGGAAGGCATTGGCATTTCAGTGCATTTTATTCCGCATTTCCATTTCACATATTGGAAGAATCGCGGACTTCGCGCAGAAGATTTCCCGAACGCAGAAAAGGCGTATCAGCGCACGATTACGATTCCGCTGTATCCTGATATGACGGCGGAGCAAGTTGCTCGCGTTGTGGAAACCGTGAAGAAAATCGGCGAAGCTCATCGCAAATAAGGTTTTGAAAAATGCGAACACTCTATAGCGATTTTACACCTGGAAATCTATTGCATATTGTCCTTTGTCGCAGTTACGAACTCGGTAAGTTTGACAGCGTGTCGCTAGAAGCGGAATTGCCGGAAGATTATTTCTTTTTTACCGCAGAAAATTTGGCAAAAAAGGCTGTGCAGATACACGGCGTTGAAGTGCCGTTTTTGGCGGACAAAGCCATTTCGTATGCAGGCGAGGGCGTGGCGATTATCGCGGGCGAAGACGAAAAGGTGTGCAAATCGCTATCAGAAAAAGTAAAAATCAATTTTATCGGCGATGTGCAGATTCCCAAATACGAAGAAAAAGGCATTTCGGCAATCGCTGAGCGAAAAATCGGCAGCGATGAAGAGCGTGAAAAAGCGTTTAGCGAATGTGCTACCGTTCTTGAAAATGCGTGGAATATTACGCTTGATTTTCAGGCGGTCGGCGAATGTACCGGCGCAATTTGCCAATTAGTGCAGGACGCGGTGATAATCAGCACTCAAAGCGAAGATTCAGAAATCATCAAAGAAGCCGTTTCGAGCGTCATCGACAAAAAAATAATCGTGAACAAAATGCCGTCGCCTCTGCAAAAAAACACAAATGCGGAATGGAACGAGGCTTTTTGCGCTGCTCTGTGCGCCGTTATTGCCGAAACAACCGACTTCAACACCAAAATCGTTTTTTCGCGCCATGAGCAAAAAACGCTCATCGAAACGCCCCTCCACGCCGTTCTTAAATGCCGCACCGCCGTCAGCGACACGGGCGAAATTATCGCAAACGAAATGGAAATAGAGGCGGATATGGGGTTTGTAAATCCGATGTCGAGATACATTGTGGACTATCTTGCGAACACCAATTACGGCGTATACCATATTCCGCTGTTCAAAATCACCGCGACGGCTCTCAATTCGAGCCGCACACCAGCGGGAATGAACAAGCATACGATTTCAGCGGCGGCATTTTTTGCGCTTGAAAACCAAATGAACGAAATTGCCAAAAAACTCGCTCTGCTCCCCACCGAAATCCGCACGCAGCAAAGCGCCATTATCGACGCGGTGGCAAAAAAGAGCGATTTTGCGCGGAAATATGTTTCGTACAAATTAAACGCCATTCGCCGCGTAGACCCCAATGCAAAAAAATGCCTGCCGTTTTCCACGCCGCTTCGGGGCATCGGGCTTTCGGCGGTCTCGGAAGATGCCACAACAGCGGCGGTTGTGGTGGAACTGGAACTTGACCCGTGCACTTTCCGACAAAAAATCCGTGCGCTTCATCTCGTTATTGACTGCGGAAAAGTTGAAAACGTGTCGGCGGCGATTACCGTGCTCAAACGCGACATTCACCAGATTACACGGCAACTCGTGAAAAATGATACCATCGAAATTGCAGAAAAAAGCATTTCGTTTATCACCTCCGAAAAGCAAAGTTCGCACATCGGGGAAATCGTGTTTAACGGCATTCCTGCCGCGTATACAAGCGCACTTTCGCAAATTCTTTCAACGCGAATCGATGAGTTTCCGCTCGATACCGAAAGCGTTTTTAATCTCTATCAAAAAAATTGCATAGTCCAAACCGTCCAAAACAGGAGAGAGCCTTATGAAACTATCGCTGATACTCAACGCGCATGAAATCAATCTTGAAGCAAACGAAAATGATACGCTTTTAGACACCTTGCGCTCCGTCAATCTGCTGTCGGTAAAATGCGGCTGTATGGAAGGAAAATGCGGTTCGTGCACGGTTTTGCTGAACGGAAAAGCAGTCCCGAGTTGCCTTATTCCCACCCCGCTTGCGCAAAATGCGCACGTTGAAACGCTGGAAGGCTTTGTTGAAACCGACGACTACAAAGACATTATCGCGGGTTTTGAAAGCGCAGGCATAAAATTATGCGGATTTTGCAACGCTGGCAAGATTTTTGCGGCTTACGAACTGATGCACAAAAAAATCAAAAGCGAAAAAACAGACATTATGCAGATAATCAACAGTTTCTTGTGTCCGTGCACCGAGCCGAGCCAACTTGCAAACGGCATTGCATTCGCCATTGCGAACAGCCACAGACGCACTTTGCACAAAAACACGCGGAGATAAATTATGATGTATTCAGCCACCTCTATAGACACGGCGTTATCGCTGCTCAAAAATATTGCAGGCATTCAGCTAATCGCGGGCGCAACGCTCGAACGCACGCTGAAGGGCGATTTTTTTACGATTCGTTCTGTGCCTGAGTTGACCGCGATTGACCGAAAGGAGCGATATATCGACGTGGGAGCCGCCGTTACGCTTTCGGCATTAGAGGAACTGGGCGAAGGCAGGATTCCCAGCGTTTTGTTTGAGGCAATAAAAACAATCGGCAATCCATTCGTGCGAAATCTTGCCACCATCGGCGGAAATATCTGCGCGTCCTCCCCGCGTTTCAAGCACACGCTCTACGCGCCGCTCCTCGCCCTCGACGCGCGCCTTGAAATCCGCACGCCGTCCGATTTGCCGCACAGCGTACAGATGACAAAATTGACGGCATTTCCCGAAAAATTTTTGCTCACCAAAATCAGAATTCCGCTCGAAGACTGGGACGTTTCGATTTTTCGCCGCGTGGGAAGCGAATTGCAGACTGAAAAATCCGCCTCGTTTACCTTTCTGGCAAAAATGGAAAAAGACGTGCTGTCAAAAATTGCGATTGCCTTTGCCGGCTCGCTCTGTTTTCGCAACAAAGAGCTGGAAAACACAATGCAGGGGCTAAAACTGCCTTTGACCGACAAGCAAATCGAAGATTTATCCAAAAAAGCCGAAGAAATCCTGAACACGCTCGAAGCAAAAAACACCTTTGTTATCCCTCCTATTCTTCGCGTGCAGTACCTCAATTTGATTCATTATTCCCTCGAGCAACTCACCTAATGCCTCGATGCGACACTTTTTATGCCACAATGCTGTTGAACTCGCTGTACGGCGCAAGCATTTGCAGCATAAATTCATACGGCGTTACGTTTTTTAGGAGGTGTTACAAAAGGAATGTTGATGTTATAGACTGTCATTCGCGAACTTGTTTCGGAATCTCATTCCTTTGGCGATGCTGAAAAAGATTCACAAACAAGTTCAGTATGACAATTATTTTTTTTACAAGCATACTTTCTGTAACACCACGGAAAATTTAGTGCGAAACGCTATTCATCGCCAGCCTTAAAATTGTAAATCGGCTTAATCACCTTGACGACCTCGGCGGTGGGCGCAATGTTTGAAACAATGTCGTCCATCGTTTTGTATGCCATCGGCGCTTCGTCTATCGTATCCAAATTGACCGTCGTGGAAAAAATCCCGCTCATCTCCGCTTTGAATTCCTCAAGACTCAACGTTTTTTTTGCCTGCTTGCGGCTCATCACCCGCCCCGCTCCGTGCGGCGCAGAAAAGTTCCAATCCGCGTTCCCTTTGCCCACGCAAATGAGCGAGCCGTCGCGCATATTGATAGGAATCAGCAGTTTTTCGCCCGTCTTCGCACTCACCGCGCCCTTTCGCAAAATCATCGCGTCCGTGTCGATGTAATTGTGAATCGTCGTAAACTGCTCGATGATGTCGCTTTCTTTGAGATGAAGCCCCACCGAAATCGTCTGAATCATCGCTTTTCGATTCAACGCCGCAAAATGCTGCATAATGCGCATATCGTTCACATAATCATCGAATAGACTGCCGCTCACATACGCCAAATCGTGGGGAATCTGCGTGGAAATCTGCGATTTCAGCTCGGAGAGACTCTCTTCAATCTCGCTTTCTCTGCCCTCCTCCTTGAGCCGAGCAATCAACGCCTTGCAATCCTCCCCGCTCTTGCCGTTCAGTTGCCGCCACGCCTGCTCCTGATAATAATCCGCGATTTCAAGCCCCGCGTGCCGACTCCCCGAATGGACAACGATATACAAATTGCCCTCGTCGTCGCGGTCAGCCTCAATAAAATGATTGCCGCCGCCGAGCGTGCCGAGGCTCAAAAGCGCGCGATGCTTGTTAAATCTGCCCTTCACGCGCTCCCATTCCACCTGCGCAGTAAACGGGTGCGCAAACTTTCGGATTTTGAACCCCGACGGAATATTTTTTCGGATAATCTTATCGAGCGCCTGCCCGCTAAACGTTTCGCTTGCCTCCGCGTCCGCCTTAATGCACAGCGTTTCCATTCCGCACCCGATGTCCACTCCCACCAGATTCGGCACAATCTTATCGCGAATCGTCATCGTCGTGCCAATCGTACAGCCCGCGCCCGCGTGAACGTCAGGCATCAAGCGGATAGAACTTCCCGCGGTAAATTCCTGATTGCACAGCGTCAAAATCTGCTCCACAGATTTTTCATCAATCGTGTCCGTAAAAACCTTTGCCGTATTGTATTTTCCAGCGATTTCTCTCATTTTTCGCCTCCAGTTGATTTGATTCTAGCCGAAGAACACGCATTTATCACGGAAAAAAAAGTGCGAAACACCGACTTTTATTCTGTCATTGCCGCTCATTGAGCGAAGTCGAACCGAGTAAAAAAGATTATTCACGTCAAGGTGCGATAATGAGCGCATATTTTTTGTAAATTTTCTCCAATTTTTATATTTTTTAGAGATTTTTAGACATTTTTTCTTTGTGATTGGTTTAAGAGTCATTAAAAATGCGTAATAATTGCAAAAAAAGTGAAACCAAATTGCATTTTCGTGGCTTTTATGAGTAAAAAGCTGCTAAAAATACAGCAAAATTATCTATCGGAGGGTAATTATGAACAGATTTGGATTTGGAGCATTCGCACTTGCATTGTTTTCGGCATCGCTTCAGGCGCAGGATTTTGTGATTCCGCCGGGGTTCGGCACGGTGCGCGATGAAGAAAAGCCGCAGTTGAACGCAAGCGAAGAGGCGGACGGCAAAGCACGGAACATTTCGGGCGCGCACATCACCGCAGAAAACGAAAACGAAAGCGCGGTGCTTTCCAAAAACGGCGGCTCAATCGCTGTTTCTGGCTCGGAGATAAAAAAGACGGGCAACACCACAAACGACGGTCAGAGCAATTTTTACGGGCTAAACGCGGCGGTTGTCGCCGAAACGGGAAGTTCGGTTTCGCTGACGGGCGTGCAGATTGAAAGCGACGCAGACGGGGCAAACGCTGTTTTTGCCACAGGAAGCGGCGCAAAAATCACCGCAAAGAATGTGAAAATCACCACAAAACAGAATTCTTCGCGCGGATTAGACGCAACGTATGGCGGCACGGTGAGCGCGGAAAATGTGGAGATTTCCACCGCGGGCGCGCACTCGGCGGCATTTGCAACCGACCGCGGAGAAGGCATCATCAGCGTGTCGGGCGGCTCGGCAAAAACGGCGGGCGAAGGCTCTCCGGTGATTTATTCCACGGGAAACATCAGCGTGAAAAACATCACGGGAACGGCAACGGGGGCGGAAATCGCCGTCATTGAAGGCAAAAATTCTATCAACATCGAAAGCAGCAATCTTTCGGGGGCTGGACCGAACGGCATTATGCTCTATCAAAGTTTTTCTGGCGATGCGGAAATCGGAGAAAGCGTGCTTTCGGTCAAAAATTCTACGCTGAAATCTCGGTCTGCGGGTGCATTTTTTTACATCACAAACACCAAAAGCAAAATCGATATTTCAAACACCAATCTGGAGTTTTCGTCGCCTGTGCTTCTGCGTGCATCGGGCAACAACAGCGAGCGCGGCTGGGGACGGCGCGGCAAAAACGGCGGCACGGTGGATTTTTCGGCGCAAAATCAAGTGCTTTCGGGAAACATCGAATGTGATGAAATCAGTGCGGTCAATCTTGCGTTTGGCGACGGCGTGCGATTCACTGGCGCAATCAATGCAAAAAATGCAGGCGCGGTGACGCTCTCGCTTTCCAAAAACGCCCTCGTTACGCTCAGCGCAGACAGTTACGTCGATTCGATTTCAGACGCGGACGGCAAGTTCAAAAATATCCAATCGAACGGTTTTAATCTGTATTACAACAAAAACGCGGCGGCAAACAAAAAGCTCAAAGGCAAATCCTACAAGCTCCAAGGCGGCGGAAAACTCATCGGCATTGCAATCGAGCGGAAACAAATCACGATTGACGAAACAGAACGCGCGCCCCAGAGAGAACACGCGCCCGGCGAAATGCCAGCGTTGATTCAGCTGACGGGAACGGTGAAAATTTCGGGAAACACCGTGCTTTTTGAGTGCGATGACGGCAGGGAATTCACGCTGGAAACCGCCCCTGCACCGCACGAAAACCACAACGGCAATCCGCCCCAGCAGCCCGCAGGAAATGCGCCAAAAATGGGCGGAGCACACCCGCAGGGCAATCCACCTCAGGGAAATCCGCCGAGCAAAGACGGAATGCAAAAAGCAATATCGCGCTCGGAACTGCTTTTGCTGAACGGGCAAACCGTGGAAATCGCAGGATTTGAGTTAAAGGACAAAAACGGCGTTTTCGCAGTTTTTTCGGCAGAAAAAAAATAAAACAGCGTTGAAAAATCGGTAAATGATAATATTTATGCAATTATTGAGGGTATTTTTGCATATATATGCTTGACAGCACATAGTATTCTTGCTAGAGTAACGCTATGAACAACAAAAACATTTTTGCATACTTTTATTACTATCAATACTCTCCTAAACTGTGCGAAGGTGTTTTTGTTGCGACAAAGATTTCGTAACCATTTGTATGGTAATTCGAGAACCTTCCACAACTGCGGAGGGTTCTTTTTTTATATCACTTTTAAGGAGTTTTACGATGATTGTAGTTTTGAAGAACGGTGCGCCAGAGCAAAAAGTGCAGGAATTGACCAACGGCTTAAAAGCTCGCGGGTTCGATATTCACGTTTCCAAGGGCACGACGACCACGATTTTCGGTCTTATCGGCGATACGTCGCAGATTGAGCCAGAAGAGTTGCTCGCATACGATTTTGTGGAAAGCGCCCAGCGCGTAAAAGCTCCGTACAAACAGGCGAGCCGCAGTTTTCACCCCGCAGACACCGTAGTGTGCGTCAAGAGCAAAACCGACGCGAATCTTGGCGGCTGTATCGGAGACGGAAAATCGGTGGTGGTGATGGCAGGACCGTGTTCCGTGGAAAACGAAGCGCAGGTGGTCGAGGTGGCAAAGGCGGTCAAGGCGAGCGGCGCACGGTTCTTGCGCGGCGGTGCGTTTAAGCCGAGAACCAGCCCGTACAGTTTTCAGGGCTTAGGCGCGGACGGCTTGGAGTTGCTCAAAATTGCGCGTGCAGAAACGGGCTTGCCGATTGTTACCGAACTGATGGCAATCAACCAGATTCCGCTGTTTGAAGATGTGGACATCATTCAAATCGGGGCGCGCAATATGCAGAATTTTGATTTGCTCAAGGAAGTCGGAAAGCTCAAACAGCCGATTTTGCTCAAGCGCGGGCTGTCGTCCACGGTCAAAGAATTTTTGATGAGCGCGGAATACATTATGGCGAGCGGCAATCAGAACGTGATTTTGTGCGAGCGCGGAATCCGCACGTTCGACAATTACACGCGCAACTGTCTTGATTTGTCAATCGTGCCGTTCCTCAAAAAAGAGACGCATCTCCCCGTCATCATCGACCCAAGCCACGCCTGCGGGATTCGCTGGATGGTGCCGACGCTGGCAAAAGCCGCGGTTGCTGTGGGCGCAGACGGCTTGATTATCGAGGTGCACAACAATCCCGAAAAAGCCCTGTGCGACGGCGAACAGTCGCTCACACCCGCGCAGTTTGACGACACGATGAAACTGCTCGCAAAATACGCCGCCGTGGAAAATCGCACGCTCTAAGCGCAGTTCCATTTTTTTTATGATGCCAGATGAAGTGCCGCACTCAGATACGGCACTTTTTTTGACCAGATACGCTGTGAAGAAAAGAGAAAAAAAAGAAAGGCGTTGCACTTTTGGGCGGCGGGAACGACAAAAAAAATTTTTCGCTCTGCTTTCGCGTGGATTTGGTAAAAAAAAATTTTTTTCGCTTTTACTCCGCGTGGATTCAGTAAAAAAAAATTTTTTTCGCTCTCACTCCGCGTGGATTCGATAAAAAAAAATTTTTTTCGCTCTCGCTCCGCGTGGATTCGGCAAAAAAAAATTTTTTTCGCTCTCACTTCACACGGATTTGGGTAAAAAAAAATTTTTTGAGAATCTTTTTCGCACTTCATAAATGCAACAAAGATTTTCGTCGAAATAAAAATATGCTCTTACACACGATTATCAATGCGAAAACACAAGAAGAATCCAATACCGCGGTTTTAAGCGATTTTCCGTACCGCGCCGATTCGCCGAAACTGCACGAATTGCCGCGCCGCTCATATCCGTGGCATTGGCACAGCGATGTGGAATTTTTTTATCTGGAAAGCGGCAGCATTGAATATCGCATTCCCGGCGAAAGTGTGATTTTTGAAGCGGGGGAAGCAGGATTTTTGAACGGCGACATTCTCCATTCCACCAAGACCGTGAGCGCGGAAAATTGCGAAGAGATTGTGCATATTTTTTTGCCGTCATTTCTTTCGGGCGGCGCGCAGAGTTGCATTGACACCAAATATATTTTTCCGCTCCAAAAAAATAAGGGCATCACGATTGTAAAATTCCCAAAAGACAGCAAAGAGTGTAAGACCGCGATTGAGGTGATGAGAACAGCGTTCGCTCTTTTTTACCGCAAGGAATTCGGTTATGAGGCAAAAATCCGTTCGCTGATGATGGATTTGTGGCTTTTGACGCTCACGTTTTGCCGCGAGCACGGAATGAAAGAAGTGCGGGAAACAGCGGATTCCAAGCGCATAAAGCGAATGGCGGATTTTATCGACGCGCATTTTTTTGAGCGCCTCACGCTTTTTGACATCGCGCAATCGGCGGACATCGGCGAGCGGGAATGTTGCCGCTGTTTTGCCCGTCAGCTCAAGACATCGCCGCTGGATTATCTTACCGACATTCGCACGGGCAAAGCGCGGGAATTGCTGTTGACCACAAACGACGCGATTGAAATTGTGGCGGAAAAATGCGGATTTTCATCGGGCGGGTATTTTTGCAAGGTGTTCAAAAAACGCACGGGATTTTCTCCGCGCCAGTTCCGTTCTTCCGAAAAATCACGAAATGCAACTTGACCAAACTAAAAGAAATCTGTTATTATATCTTCAGTTGCGGGATATTAGCTCAGTCGGTTAGAGCAGAGGACTCATAATCCTTTTGTCCTAGGTTCAAGTCCTAGATGTCCCAAAGGCACTCAGATTTTCTGGGTGCTTTTTTTTTTGCGTTACGGTTGCAAAGGCGCGATTTTCACGATATATTTAACAATATGACAGAGTTGACAAGTCGCCAGCGAAAAGTGCTGGAAAGACACGCGCAGCCGCTTGCTGCCGTGGTACAAGTGGGACAAAGCGGGCTTTCACCCGAAATCGTAAATCACATTCAGAATGTGATGAAAACAAACGAGCTTATCAAGGTGAAATTTAACGAGTTTAAGGACGAAAAAATCGAATTGATGAAAAGCCTTGAAGAGCAAACGGATATTACGGTGGTGCGGATTATCGGAAACACCGCGATTTTATACAAGCCTGCAAAAGAAAAAGACAAGCGCAAGTTTGAAAAAGAGCTTTCGAGGGCGTAAATGACATCTCCTGAATTGACGACGCTTTGCTATATCGAAAAAGACGACAGCTATCTGATGCTTCACCGCGTGTCAAAGAAAAACGACATCAATCACGATAAATGGATTGGCGTGGGCGGGCATTTTGAGGAGCGGGAAAGCCCCGAGGAATGTTTGTTGCGCGAGGTGAAAGAAGAAACGGGGCTGACGCTCACTTCGTGGCGTTTCCGCGGCATTGTTACGTTCGATGGCGATATATGCGAATATATGTGCGTGTACACGGCGGACGGATTTTCGGGGGAAATGCGCGAGTGCGACGAGGGCGTGTTGGAATGGGTGAAAAAATGCGACATCGAAAAGCTCGAGTTGTGGGAAGGCGACAAGATTTTTCTGCGGCTTTTGAGCGATGATGCGCCGTTTTTTTCGCTCAAATTGGTATATAGAAACGGCGTGCTGAAAAATGCCGTGCTTAACGGTACATCGCTGTGAGGAGCGTGTTATGGACAATTTTTTTGAGGCGCGACTGGAAAAAGTCCGCGCGGAAATGGCGACAAAGCGGCTTTCAGGGTTGATTATTTGCGACCCGCAGAGCATTTTTTATTTGACCGGCGTCAAAAATGAGCCGTATGAGCGTCTTTACGCGCTTTTTATTGCTCCGAGCGGAAGACCGAAATTGTTTTTGAATCGTCTTTTTACTTGTACTGACGGCGATTTTGATGTGATTTGGTACAATGATACGGACGACGCAACAAAAATCCTTGCGCAAAACATCGTGCAAACGGGCGTGATTGGCGTGGACAAGATTTTTCCTGCGCGGTTCTTGATTCCGCTGATGATTGGGGTAAAGGGCGCAAAATTTTTGGTGGGCTCGGCGTGTGTCGACAGCGTGCGTGCGTGCAAGGACGAAAAAGAACAGCTTTTGATGAAAGAAGCCTCCCGCATTAACGACATCTGTATTCAGCGCGCATTCGATTTTATCCGCGAAGGCATTACGGAGGTCGAAGTCGCCGATTATATCCGCGCCTGTTTCCGCGAAGAAGGCGCAGACGGCGAGAGTTTTGACACCATCGTGTCATTCGGCGCAAATGCGGCTGACCCGCATCACGAGCCTGACCGCACGGTTTTGAAAGACGGCGACTGTGTTCTGATTGATATGGGTTGCAAAAAAGACGGCTACTGCGCAGATATGACGCGCACGGCATTCTTTAGAAGCGCGGACGATGAGGCGGTGAAAATCCACGACATTGTGCGACAAGCGAACGAAAAAGCCGAGAGTATTATTGCGCCCGGTGTCAAATTCGCAGATATTGACGCGGCGGCGCGGGACATCATCAGCGCGGCGGGCTACGGCGAGCACTTTACGCACCGACTCGGGCATTTTATCGGACAGAGCGAGCACGAATCGGGCGATGTGAGCGCGGCAAACCAAGAAAGTGCAAAAGAGGGAATGATTTTTTCTATCGAGCCGGGCATTTACCTTCCGGGAAAATTCGGCGTTCGCATTGAAGACCTCGTGCTTGTTACTGCGAACGGCTGTCAGCGGCTGAATTTGGTAGACAAACATTATCATTTTCTGGGGTTAAAATAATTTTTCATCGCTTTTTCAAACTCGGGCAAGCCACCACTGCCCGAGTTTTTTTATAACGTATCCATTTTTCAGCCCTTGCATTGCAAAACAGCCTATGTCATTGCCGTGCTTGATTCTGCAATCTCTTTTCTGCGTTGTATTTTTGCAAAAATACATCTTTTGGGGTAATGAAATGGTGTCATTACTCCAAAAGGTGTATTGCATCAAAATAAAATTTCTTCACGGCAAGGTGAGATAATGACAGATTTGGTTGCAATGCGATTGTGCGAAAAAAACGGCGGTGTTTATTCCATAGAAACGCGATTTACGCTACAATAAAACTATGGCAGATATACATGTTTTTCCTGATGCACCCGAAGGAACTCCCAAAAGCAACTTCGTGCATCTCCACGTACACTCAGATTATTCGCTTCTTGACGGAGCAAGCAAACTTGATACATTGATAGCGAGAGCAAAAGAGCTCAATATGAGTGCCCTTGCGCTCACCGACCACGGAAATATGTTCGGCGTGCTGAACTTTGAGCATATATGCCACGCCAACGGCATAAATCCAATCGTCGGAGAAGAGTTTTACGTCGCATACGGCTCTCATCTCGAAAAAAACGACGTGCCGTATTCCAAAAAAGGCGAGGGCGGCGACCGACATTCCCATTATTTTCACCTCATTTTGCTCTGCGAAAACGAAACGGGCTACAAAAATATGTCGTGGCTTTCCTCAATCGCGTACACAGAAGGCTTGTATTACGGAAAGCCGAGAATCGACTTTGAGCTATTGAAAAAATATCACGAGGGCTTAATTTGTCTTTCGGCGTGTATTCAAGGCGAGCTGCCGCAGCTGCTTTTGGCAGGAATGGACGAGGAAGCGGAAAAATTAGCCCGCGAATATCAAGAACTCTTCGGCAAAGACCACTATTACATCGAATTGCAAGACCACGGGCTTGAAGACCAAAAAACAGTCGCCAAAAAGCTCATCGCGCTTGCAAAAAAGCTCGACATTCCGATGGTGGTAACGAACGACGTGCATTATTGCTACAAAGAGGACGCAGAAGCTCAAGACGCGCTCCGCTGTATCGGATTCAAGAAGCTCTTGGACGAACCGCATCAAACAATGGGCGAAGGCAGAAGCGAATGGTACTTGAAAGACGAAAAAGAAATGCGCGCACTCTTCCCCGATTATCCTGAGATGATTGACAACACGATGAAAATCGCGAATATGTGCGACCTCACGATACACCAATACAAAACGCAGGAACTCAAGGCGTGTTTGCCGCGATTTGAGCTGCCGAAAGAGTTTCAGACGCACGGCGACGATTACACGAAAAATCAAGACGACTATGTGCGCTATTTGGTCGAAGAGGGACTGAAAAAACGCTACAAAGAAATCACGCCCGAAATTCGTGAGCGCGCAGAATACGAGCTCGGCATTATTTTCAAGATGGGATTTTCGGGCTACTTCCTCATCGTGTGGGAATTCATCAACTGGGCGAAAGAACACAAGAAGCCGATTGGTCCGGGACGCGGTTCGGGCGCAGGAAGCCTCGTCGCGTATGCAATGACGATTACCGACATCGACCCTTTCAAATACAAACTGATTTTCGAGCGATTTTTGAACCCAGAACGCGTATCTATGCCAGATTTCGACGTGGATATGGACTTCGATTATCGCCAAGACATCATTCAGCACACGCGCGATTTGTACGGCGACGCGCAAGTCGGGCACATTGTAACATTCGGCACACTAAAGCCTAAGCAAGCAATCGCGGACGTGGGGCGCGTGCTTGGAATTCCGCTTTCTGAAGTGAATATGCTCAAAGCCTGTATCCCCGACAGCCCAAAAGCCAAGCTCAAAGACGCATTCGAGCCGCCGAACGAGAAGTTCCCCGACGGAGGCAAGCTAATCCCTTACAAAGACGACCCAAAATATGCGCGCCTTTTCAAATTGGCGAAAAAACTCGAGAACGTCAACCGCAACACAGGTCTTCACGCGTCGGGAATGGTTATCGGCTTGACCGCTCTTCCCGATTGGGCTCCGATTTTCAAAGATCCAAAGACGGGAGAAGTCGGCGTGCAGTACACAATGGACATCATCGAGCCGTGCGGACTTGTTAAGTTCGATTACTTGGGTTTAAAAACTCTTTCTCTCATTCGCTACACAGAAAACATCATCAACAAACACAGAAAGGCAGGCGAGCCAGAATTCTCGACCGAAAATGTTTCAGAAGAGGATTCTGCGACTTTTGACCTTTTCTGCCGTGGCGACACCGTTGCAGTTTTCCAGTTTGAGTCCCCGGGAATGCAGAAGATTCTTCGACAGGCAAAACCGCGCCGCCTTGAAGAGCTTGTTGCTTTAAACGCGCTTTATCGCCCAGGTCCGATGGATTATATCCCGAATTACATCGACGGAAAGTGGAAACCAGAAACGGTTCACTATCCCGACCCTTGTCTTGAAGACATCTTGAAAGAAACGTACGGCGTTATGGTTTATCAAGAGCAGGTTATGCAGGTGTCGCAGAAAATCGCAGGTTTCTCCCTCGGTGGAGCTGATATGCTCCGTCGTGCGATGGGAAAAAAGAAGCCTGAGGTAATGGCGGGAAAGAAAATCGAGTTTGAGGAAGGCGCGGTCAAGCAGGGCTTCACGAAAGAGCACGCAGACGAAATATTTGATATTATGATTCCGTTCGCGGGCTACGGTTTCAACAAATCGCACGCGGCGGCGTACTCGGTTGTCGCGTATCGCACGGGCTGGCTCAAATGCCACTATCCTGCCGAGTTTATGGCGGCGAACCTCACCAACGAAATCACTTCCACCGACGGACTTCCTGCATATATTGAGGAGGCGCGCCGTATGGGTATTCCGGTTGACCCGCCCGACGTGAATCGCAGCGATTCTGATTTTGATGTAATAAACGGGCATATTCTCTTTGGATTCCGCGGCATTAACGGAATGGGCACGGCGGCGGCGGAAACGATTATCAATGAGCGAAACGCAAACGGCGAATACAAGAGTTTCATTGATTTTTTGGAGCGCGTCAACGGACCGACGATTAACAAAAAAGCGATTGAAGGCTTAATCAAAACGGGCGCGTTCGATTCTCTGGGGCAAAATCGCCCGACGCTGATGCAAAACCTTGAGAGTGCAATGCGCTACATCGAGGCGAAAAAAGCGGGCGAAAATCTGGGACAAGTCGATTTGTTTGAGGAATCGGGCGAAAAGAGCTTTGAGGAATTCAAATTTGAGGAAGCTGATGATTGGGAAAAAATGGAGAAACTCAACATCGAAAAGGAATTCATCGGCTGTTACGTTTCTGGGCATCCGCTCGACGATTATCGCGACGTTATCGAAAAGCGTTCAACGTGCAATTCGACGACGATAGCGCGCTGTGCAAAGCAGGCGGCGGCAGAAATTGCGGCGAAGGCAGGAAGCAAAGCGCGCGGCGCAAAATCGAGCGACACGCTGTACACCGCAATCGGAATGATTAAGGATTTGAAGCCGTACACCACCAAAAAAGGAACAGAAATGGCGTGGGCGAGTCTGTACGATTTCAATGACAAAATCGAAATCACGTTTTTTCCGTCCGTGTGGGAAAAATGCAAATCGCTCATCGTCAACGACGGCGTGTATGCGCTCAAAGGCAAAGTTGACCCGCCGAACGAGCGAAACGAGCACCCGTCATTTCTTGTGGAAGAAGTTTTGGACATCAACAATCTCAAGGAAACGAGCGTGAGAGAAATTCACATTCAGCTCGAGAACAAGATTGAAACAGCACGCGATGTTGAACCGATAAAAAATATTTTATTTGATTCTACCGGTGCGGCTTCGATATATTTTCATATAGATACTGATGCGGGAAGTTACATTGTGCAGGCAAATCAGCAAATGAAAGCACCTGCGTCGGACGAATTTTTGAATAAATTGCGCGACCTGCCGCTTGTAAGCGAAGTCTGGACCGCATAAGGAGCGATTATGTATGCTATTGGGCTTTTTTTGTCGGGGGTAATCTCGATATACACCCTTTTATGCTTTGTGAGGATTTTTATTACGTGGATTCCAAATATGCAATACACCGCATTCGGACGGTTCCTGTCGAGTATGTGCGACCCGTATTTGAATCTGTTTCGCCGCATTCCGTTTTTGCGGGCAGGGGCAATCGACTTTTCGCCGACCCTTGCACTGTTGTCGCTGGCGGCGCTTTCCACCATTGTTTCCAGCATTATGAGCGTGGGTCGGATTACGATTTCGGGCATATTGGTAATGATTGTGTCGCTGGTGTGGAGTTGCGTGCAGTCGATTTTGGGCTTTTTGATTTTGATTCTGGTCATTCGCCTTATCGCCTTGCTCATCTCGCAGAATTACTCAAGCCCGTTTTGGGATATTCTTGACCGCACGATGACGCCGTTTATCTACCGCATTGCAGGCACTTTTTCGCGCACGACCTTGCCGTTCAAAACCGCGATAATCATCAGCCTTGTGATGTTGGTGCTCTTGACGGCGGGCGGCAATGTGGTTATCAATCTCTTGGTGAACGTATTGCGCCAAATCCCGCTGTAATTGCAGAAAAAAATCCCGTGAGCGATTTCGCGGGATTTTTTATGCTTCAGGATATTTGCAAAAGCAAATCAGTAGCTTTCAAGAAGCGGGGCGTTTTCGCCGACGAACGTTTTTGCAATATTGTTGTGCGCAGAATACCAAATGATTTGGCGCTTTTCGTATGCCTCGCGGATTAAATCGTCTATTTCCAGCTCCTGATAAATCTTCTCGGCTTCCTCGATGGTGCCGCGCAAAATCGGGTGTTTCGGGCTGAAAAGCACACAGCAATCCTCGTACGGCAGAATCGACGTTTCAAACGTGCCGATTTCCTCTGCCGTTGCGACGATTTCCTCTTTGTCCATTCCCGCCAGCGGGCGAAGGAGCGGCAGAGACGCAAAATGCTCCGTAACGCTCATATTCTCGATGGTCTGACTCGCCACCTGCCCCAGACTCTCGCCTGTGATAATGCACTGCGCCCCAATGCGCGCGGCGAGCAGATTCGCCACCTTCATCATACACACGCGGAGCATCAGCGTCGTCCACGCCACAGGGGATTTTTGCTTAATGCGCATTTGCACATCGGTAAACGGAATCACATTCAGGTGCGTATCGACCCCGAAATCTCCCAGCGTCTTTGCGAGCGTCTCGACCTTCTGCTGAGCCTCCACGCTCGTGTATGGATACGAATGAAAATACACGCACTCCACCCGCATACCGCGCCGCATCATTCGGTAGCCTGCTACGGGGCTATCAATCCCGCCCGACAACAGCAGCAGCCCTTTGCCGCTCACCCCCACAGGAAGCCCGCGCCGCCCTTTCTCTGCGTCGGAATACACATACGCGCACTTTTCGCGCACCTCCACGTTTATCGTCACATCGGGCTTGTGCACATCGACCGCCAGCAGCCCGCCATCAAAAATCGGAGATGCCGCCTCGCAATTTATCTGGTAGGAATTGAGCGCAAAGTTCTTGTCGCTTCGCCGCGATTCAATTTTGAACGATGAACACCCGCGCTCTTTTGCCCGCTGTGCCTCGGCGACCACGGCGGCTTTTATTGCGTCCATATTTTTTTCGACCGCCTGCGTCTTTGCCCAGCCCGTGATTCCCAGCAAATGCTTCAGCGCATATTCCACCGCCTCTGCATATTGCTCCTCTGCGTCCACATACAGCCGCCCGCTTGCCACGCGGATTTTTATATTCGGCACCGCTCCGAGCGCGATTTTGAGGTTTGCGCCGAGCTTCTTCTCGAATTCCTTTAAGTTGCTTCCCTTGAGGGTCAGTTCCCCCACTTTTCCCAAATATGTAACAGTCATAGCCTTATTATAGCGACGACGGCGGTTTTGTAAAAGAAGGCAGCGCCGCTTTTGCATAAAATGCAATATGCCGTATTGTCATTGGCGAACTTGATTCGGAATCTCTTTTTTCCAATCGCCGCTGTCCATTGAAACAAGGGGCTTAAGCCCCTTGCTACTTGTTTTGAAGAAAGATTATTCACGTCGAGGCGAGATAAAACATCAGCATATCTTTTATAACCTCTCCGCTCCGTTTTTCATCTGTAGCAAGCACTGCTCTATCTGTAGAAATGAATTCTTCATCTGGAGAAAGTATTGCTCCATTTGTAGAAAGTGTTGCTCTACTTGTAGAAATGAATTCTCCACCTGTAGAAAGTATATCTCTATCTGTAGAAATAAATTCTTCATCTGGAGAAAGTGTTTCTACATCTGTAGAAATAAATTCTCCACCTGTAGAAAGTGTTTCTACATCTGTAGAAAATGTTTCTACACCTGTAGAAAGTAAATCTCTATCTGGAGAAAAGGATTCTGCAAGTGGAGAAAGAGAGTGTGAATCACGTTCGGGGTGGAAAAACTCGCCCCCGACCTCTCTCCGAGAAGACGAGGGGGTGTTTTAGGCGCGAGGGGGTAAAAGGCACGGGCGGCGGGGTGTGTTGTAAGAAAAGAAAAAATAGTATACACTGCAAACTATGAATATTGCATTGTTTTCTGATAGTTACTTGCCCACAAAAAGCGGCATTGTAACGGTTGTTATTCAGCTCAAACGTATTCTGGAAGAGTTAGGTCATAAAGTTGTTATTGTTACGGTTTCTAATCATCACGCTTTAGACGAGGATTTTGAAGAGGACGAAGATATTTTGCGGGTGAAGTCGATTCATTCGTTTGTGGGCGATGACCAATACATCGGGATTCCTATTCGGCACAAAGTGGTGGAGTTTCTGGAAAAGCACGAAGTCCGCTTGATTCACGCGCACACGGAATTTTTTATCGGGCAGATGGCGGTGATTGCGGGGAAGAAAATCGGGATTCCCGTGATTGCGACAACGCACACGATGTGGGAAGATTATTACCGCCATTATTTTACGATGGGCGCGATTGTGCCTAAGAGCGTGGTGCGGCAGATTGTGCGGCAGTTGTACAAGAAGTTTTATGCGCTCATCAATGTGAGCGAGAAGGCGAAAAACTATTTTACTCAGCCCAAAATGCTCCCCTCAAAGCCGTGCGCGGTGATTCCGAACGCGATTGATACCGAAAAGTTCATCAGCCACGAATGGACGGCGGAGGAGAAAGCGGCTCTGCGTTCTGAATATCACATTGCGCCGACGGATAAGATTATGCTGTATGTGGGGCGCGTGGTGGAAGAAAAGAGAGTGGAGGAGATGCTCGATGTGGTGATTCGCGCGGTGAGGGCAAACGATGGCGTGAAAATGCTGTTTGTGGGCGCGGGCGGTGCGCTCTACGACCTTGAGGAGCGCGTGAAAAAAGAGGGGCTGACAGACAAAATCATCTTTACGGGCTTTGTGGATTGGTTTAAGGTGTCGAGTTTGTATTCGATTGCCGATGTGTTTATCACCACGTCGCTTTCGGAGATGCATTCGATGACGATTCTGGAGGCGTTGTCGCTCGGTGTTCCCGTGGTGTGCCGCGCCGATACGAGTTTTTCCGACACGATTTTTCAGGGCGAAGACGGTTTTATGGCAGATACCGACGAGGAGATGGACGGCTACATTCAGAAAGTGCTCGGCGACTCTGCGCTTCACGACGCGATGAGCAAAAAGGCTCGGGAGGTTGCGGGGCGATTCACGCTGCGGCTGCACGGGCTTCGCACGGTGGCGTTCTATGAGGAGGTGCTCAAGCATTATCCGTATAAAATCAAGAGCGCCGATTTGGATGCGGCTGTTCAGGCGATTGAAGCGTAGTTTTAGAGCAAGAGTGTTTTCTTGTTGATACAATCTCATTTGATTAGAGAAGGCAGAGAGAAAAAAATGGAAAAAAAGGCAAAGGTAAACGCAATAGCGCGTTCTTTTTTGATTGCGAGCGCGATTTTCAGCGTTCTGCATATTACGGCGAGTTTTGATGTTTCGGTTGTGTCGTTCCCGATTTCGATTGCATACACGGCGGTTTTGTTTTTGGTGTACAAAGCATTGTTCGGCGGAAAGGCGAATCTTTTGCCGCTGTTCAAATATCTGGTGCAATACGCGCCGATTGTGCACCTTGCAAGCTACATTATTCGCCGCGTTGGTGTGCGGGGCGTGCCGTTTGCGATTGATGTGCTGTGCGTGCTCTGCTGGCTGTATATGTTCGTGATGAACTTTGTGATGATGAGCATTTTGAAGCCGAAGCGTCTTGAAAGCGTGGACGCGGGGTGGAAAGCGGCTTCTGATAACATCGGCGAGAAAATTGCAAAAAACGGTGTGCTCAAAACGTTCCTGTGGGTTATGGAATGGGTGGACGCGCTGGTGCAGTCGGTGTTTGCGGTGCTGTTGCTCAATATCTTTTTGGTGCAGCTCTATGTGATTCCGTCTGAGTCAATGGTGCCCGAATTTTTAATCGGCGACCGCGTTATCGTGGGAAAGCTGTTTAATGGACCGAAATTTCCGATGAGCGACATCGGTTTGCCGTATATGCGAAGCTACAAGCGAGGCGACATCGTGGTGTTCCGAAATCCGCATTACGAAAGCA
The DNA here is from genome assembly GCA_937893155.1 of uncultured Treponema sp. Classification (GTDB taxonomy): domain Bacteria; phylum Spirochaetota; class Spirochaetia; order Treponematales; family Treponemataceae; genus Treponema_D. The sequence goes on from CALBGU010000247.1 coordinate 25,031, forward strand.
CGAAGATGAGCGAAATGCGCACGGTGCTTTCCAATTGGCCCGATTATACACATTCCATAATAACGCCTACATATTCGGCCGTAAAGAGCACTTATGCATACATTTACAGCGCAGCCGGACGTATCCATCTTGTGCTGGACAATCTGGACAATATTAAAGATGACATGGGCGAGGACAGCTACTGCCAGATCAAGGCAGAGTTACTCTGTATGCGTGCTTACCTCTACGACTTCGGCTGTCAGATGTATGGCGACATTCCTTTTATCGACCACTCTCTCAACCTGGAAGATTTTGCCTATGCCAGGACACCGAAAGAAGATGTCATCGACAGGATCCTCACCGATATGGATGACGAACTTATTGAGCATCTCCCCGTGGCTTGGCCTGCCGCCCAATGGGGGACATCCCGTTTGGGAAGGGTAGCAGCTTACGGCCTCAAGGCCCGGATATGTCTCAACTGGGGTCGCTTCGAGGATGCAGCCAAATATGCAGCCAAGGCACTTTCCCTCTCCGAGGGCATTTTCGATCTTACGCCTCTGGATTGCACCTACTATTCCACTCACGCGGATGGTGAACCAGACCCTACCCCTCTTTTCGGTTTCGATGCCGAGACCCAAAGCAAAGAGTGGATCTGGTCATTGCCCTACAGCAAGCTGATTTCCTATACCCATCACGGTATTTATCCCTTTGCTTCCCGCGTTCATAACGGGGCCTCCGTCACTGGCCCGTCACTGCATATGATGTGCACCTTCCAATGCACCGACGGCCTTCCTATTACGAAATCTCCATTGTTCAATTGTAATGATCCTTGGCGTAACAGGGACCCGCGCCTTGAACTGTACACCGTTCGCCACAACTCACGCACTATGGGAGTGCAGTTCTCCATCGACCCCACCGACAAAAATGTTTACGACTACAACAGTAAGACCTTCGTCAACAACTTCGATGTGAACGGCAACAAGAGTGAATACGGTCCCAACGGAAAACAGGGCCCCGGAGGATTCTTGTGGAGAAAATACATTGATCCGGCATACTACGGACAGATTACTGATGGCAACTACGAAGATGAGATGGATGTCCCCATTATGCGTTTGGCTGAATTGCTGCTTATCGACGCGGAAGCAAATATTGAATGGGGCGGAGGAGACAAGGTCCGCGCGGCGGCCGAACTCACTCGCATACGCGCACGCGTCAACATGCCTCCCATCACTACAACTGATCCCGCAGAACTTCGTTCCGCCCTCAGGTATGAGCGTAAGGTAGAGCTCTGTAACGAGGGATTCAGATGGTTCGACATTCGGCGGTGGAAGAGTACCGAAGACCCTACGCAAATAGTCGCCGTGAAGGCAATCAATGGTCCCCAATATGCTCCGGACTATGGGAAAGTGTATTCCAATGCCAAGCCAATTATTGACAAAGACTGGGTGGTCACCTTCGATGGAGTCTCTACTTTCGATGGCAAGCCTTTCGACGCCAGGGTGCATACTGTACGGAAATTCGTCATCAACAAAGACGAACTCTGGCCTATCCCCCAGGATGAGATTGACGCTAATCCCCTTATCAACCCCGAAGACAACAACCCTGGATATTAGCAGATTATGAAAAGACTTATGCTGTTTCTCGGTGCTGTGCTGCTCTTTTCTCTTACAGCCTGCACGAAAAAGAATAAAGATCCCGAATTCGTCCCCGATATCGCATTCCAGAAGACCGGGGAAATTATGCTCATTGCCTCAATAGAGAATTGTAACACCAAGGCCACAATGTCCTATTCCGGAGAAGGCCGCTGGGATAGAGGCGACCAAATCGCTGTCAGCTGCACCGACGGTTCGCTTGTAGTCTTTACACTTGACGGCACCGGCGGCACCCGAAAAGCTTTCTTCAAGGGCGAAATCCCCTCCGGGAAAGAACTTGGAAGCTATGCTTTCTATCCCGCCTCAGCGTTCAAATCTCTTTCCGGGTCGTCGGCTTCCGTCGTGCTGCCTGAAAACGTCAACGCAAATGCTTGCTCGCTGATGGCTGCAAGGGTAGGCGATACTTACGAAATCGAATTTATCCAGTTGCTGAGTTATGTCACAGTCAAGGTGGGTAATATCCCTTCCGAAGCGGCCAGTCTGGTGATTTCCTCAGACAAAGACATCTCCGGAAACTATACTTTCGATGTGGAACAGGCG
>CALBGU010000248.1 GCA_937893155.1 uncultured Treponema sp.
ATTATTTAAATTTCCAGGTAAAATCAAATTAATATCAGACATTCAAATTAGTATTAATAGCTTTTAATATTTCTTCTTTATCATCTTCATCTAAGTCATTTTCTTTTTTGGATGGTTGCCTTATTTCCTCATATCATGGAACGTCATCCAGCGTCCTTTGGCGTCTCATGTTTTCGTTCTCGGCATGCAATCTCTTTGGGCCTTGTTTCTTCACACCGTAGCGGCTACGCTGGAATCGTTTGCGGGTTTTCCGGAGGAATTGGAACGTCTGTCCTTCACCCATGCCGTCTGCTACCTTGTGCTGTTTATCTTGCTGCTTCCGGTGGAGAGGGCTGTTTTTCAAAATCTCTGCTCTTGATTTTGTTTTAAGAAGCTGTATCTTTGCAAAGAAAATCAAATAGCGACGAGTCTGTTTAAGACCGTGCTGCATAAACTCATTCATAAGCGCAAACGGCGGGTTTGTGATAATTACATCAGCCCTTGCGTCCGATTCCAAAAAGTCAAGAACACACCCATAGCCACGATAAGCAATATCGCTTGCTAGATATTTTTCAATGTAAACATTTGTATTATTCCTGAAATATTCTTTCATCGCTTTTACAATGTTCCCATTTCCGCAAGCACATTCCCACACAGTCCGCCCGTTAAAAATCTCTGTAAGCACTGTGTCTTTTTCAAGTTGCCAAAGAAATTTCTTTACAGTAATTGGATTGGTTGCCTAAAAATCATTTTCTACACGCCCATACTTTGAATTGCTACCTGCTAATCTATCCCCGCTTAATTTCATACAATGCTCTCCAAAATCTCTTTTAGCCATTTCCTATAGTTATAGGAAAGCCTCCTAGAGTTTTAGGAATATTCCCTAGAACTCTAGGATACTATCCTAGACATTCAGGATAAATGCCTAGAAGTAAGGGCAAAAAGCCTGAATGTCTAGGGGAAAAGCCTCTCGATTAGGGAATAAAGCCTAGACATTCAGGAAGTAATCCTAGAAGTTTTGGAGGAACAAATGCAAACAAAAAAGAATTTTGCACAGTTATTGAATGATGCGCGGCTTATGGCGGACGCTTGTAAAGCTCATTGTGATGAAGTTAAGGCGGTCGGAGTGTCGGAGTCATTTGTAGCAAAAGTCGAAGCGCATATCTCTTCTCTTTCTGCTCAAGATACCGTGCAGGAAAAACTCAAGGCGGACTTAAAGACGGCAACTGCAAAATTAAGCGCAGAATTGACAGAACTCGACAAAGAACTTAACGAAATGCGCCGCCGTGTCAAAGTCGGTATCGCTCCAGAGCAGTGGAGAGAGTTTGGAATAACGGCGCGCCGTTAAAGCCATAAGCGCAATATAGGGAATGTGCGACAAAAAACGCCATTTCCTATATGTGTAGAGAGGGAAAAAGAGAATATAACTTCTCTTGAACCAAATATTTGCAAGGAGGTAGCTTATGTTGGAAGTAGCTACACAGAAGATTGGATTGGCTGACACAGGATACTGCTTTAGAAGCACAAATCCTGTTGTTCTCACCGAAGACGACTTTGTAAAAGAGATGGTTAACTATAACTCAACTCTTACCGAAGTTGACGCAAGAGCATCAATGACTATGTTTGGCACATTGTTCAAAAAGCACGTTGCACGGGGCGATAGAGTTGTATTACCCTTTGGTACATTCCGCACTGTTGCAAACGGTACTTGCGAAAATGCAGATGATGTCTTTAAGGCAGGAGTTGGCAACAACAAGATTTCAGTTGTATTTGAAATCAATATGGACACTTTGGCAGAAATCAGAAAAGAAGCTAAGTATAAAATCGTAGCTTCTGACCCTGTAAGCGATGTGAAGATTTCTGAACTCATCGTATCTTCGAGCGACGGCGGAAAAGCGGACAAGGCAGAAGTAAAGGCAGGTCGCCCAATTCGTCTTCGTGGTCGCTATATGAGTTTTGACTTAAACGACGAAACTCAAGGCGTATTTTTGGAAACAGAAAGCTCAAAAGTTCGAATCACAGATTATTATCATCGTGGAAGAGAGCTTATTGACTTTTTTGTTCCAGAAGAGATGGAAGCAGGAGAATACACTGTTAGTGTCGTAACTAAGCCTAGAAAGAATTGCTACACAACAGGAGTAGCTCCTGTAAAACTTACAGTGAAGTAGTGATATTTCGCTCTTAATCCAAAAGAACGCAGTTGCTTTTTTTAGCTTTTGCGTTCTTTTTTATGTAGCTAATACTCTATATTGTGATGTATAGGCTTGTCATAGTATAGGGTATTAGCTAGTTATATATAAAGATATTAGCTTCACCGCGAATATATAGCAACCATAAAAAAACTATTGTAAAAACACTAGAAATTGCACTATAATAAAAAATGTATAATTGAATTGCAGTATAGAAAACTTAGGTTCGCGGAAATACTTTTGAACCTTCTTTTAATATAAGCAATAAGAGTATACACTGTCGCTCTCTTTACGGGAGCGTGAATTGAAACACTTATCCGTCTTTGCCGCCTTATGGTACAGCTGTCGGTGCAAATATTGCACTTGACGGCGAGGGTGCGGGCGGTGATATGTTCTACGACGTAAAAGGTAAAGTACAGGCGGAGGGCGATGTTATGGCTCGTCCGCAACCTGTTGCAAGTGTAACGGCAAGTGCGGCGGCAAACGCAAAATCAAAGTTTGCGGCTACAGACGCAGGAGATTACAAGTACACTGTACACGCTGTTAATGCTTCGGGCATTTCGGCGGGCGTTGATGTTACCGCGGCGGTTAGCGTTGCAGCGGGCGACGGCGTAACATTGACAATTACACCAGCTTCAACGGGCGCGGCGGCTACAGGCTTTATCATTTGCCGAAGTGCAAAAAACGGCTCTGAAGTAATGGAAATGGATAGTATCGGCATTGATACAACCTCCGCAACTACTTCATACGTTGACTTGAACGAAGAATTGCCGGGCACTGCGTCTATGATTTTCTTGCCAAAAGCAAGTCTTGCTCCAGCTTATGATTTAGCGCAGCTTTTGCCAGTTTGTACATATCCGCTTTATCCAACAGACAAGGCAGAAACTCCGTTCTTGATTTTGGCATACATTGCACTTGCTGTCAAAGCTCCGGAGCGTGTAGGCTTGGTTAAGAATATTGCATACACGGGAGGGCTTTACTAATGCCTAGGGCGGCGAAAAAAGAAGTAACCGCCGAGGCAACACTCACGGCTGAAACTGAAAAAACAGACGTGAGTGCTTCGGCAGAGCAGACGGAAAACAAGCCTCAAGAAATCAAAACAGATTCTGACGGGCTTGTGTGTGTTGTGTCAAAGAAAAGGGCGGGTAAGTCGGTAATCGGTACTACAGGCGATATTGTAACTTTTGATAAAGACGGTGTCGCAAAGTGCAAGAAAGAAGACGCTGAACACTTCTTGAAAATACCCGATTTTGACTTGCAGTAAAAAAACAAAGGGCTGTTTGATTGATGATTTACAATCACAAACTGCCCTTTTTAATTTATAAAAAATACTTGTATAAGAAAACTACCTACAAATTAGTTACAATTCATTCATTTTGCTTTTATCTCCTCTTGTATCATCATACAAGGCTTTTACGTTATTATATGTTTCTACAGCCTGTTGCATACGGATTTTGTAGTCTGCAAGCTGCATAACCCAATCTTGCGGAACTGTAATTGTACCGTTCTCGTTTACCGTTGCATTTTCCAAATCGGGAAACACTGGGAAAACAATTTCAGGCACAATAACTGTTTCTGTGTTGACCACTTCAACGGTTTTGCAAGACATTAAGAGCAGCGTTAATGCCGCCAGTATGTAAAGCAGAAAGTTTTTCATTTGCTTCTTTCTCCTTTTCGATTCTGATTTCAATCTCTTTGCGAAGTTTTAAGTTCGTTTTTTCAAGATGATTGATGTACGTTTCTTTGCGCTGACATTCTTTTTTCGCGTCCTTAAAATCCCGTTCTGCCGACCGCCACATAAAGCCTAACAAGCAACTCACGCCTAAAAGAAACACAATAATACCAACTGTTACAAAAATAATGTTTACCATTTTTGTGCCTCTACAATTATAGGAATTCCTATATTTTGGTAGGAGCTTTTGAAAATGAATGATGAGAACGAACAGTTAAGTTTTGAAGAATTCCCGGAAAAAACAGCTAAAAAAGCGGGTGCAAAAGAGTATTCTTTGCTCGGGCAGATTTTCGCGGCGGTGTGGATTTGCGGCTGGACGGCGTGGAAGTTTGCAAAAGCGATTACGTCGGGCGCGGCGGTTGAAGTCGGGGATATTATCTATTCGGGAATTGCGATTGCGGCGTGTTTTTCGCCTGTGTATGTGTCAATCCTGTTTGACAAAATCAAGGCGATTCGTTTCGGAGATAAATAAATGATAAGCATTAAACTTGATTTTAATGATGATACATTTAATAAAATACAATCTCAGATAAAGCAGTTTGAGGGAGGTAATGCAAAGTATGTATTCCCAGAGGCAAAAGCGGCTTTTGATAGTGCTGTAAGAAGTATTCAGAAAGCGTGGCAGAATTGGGCGATGGGCGGAAGCATTGAGGGGGCGCAAGATATAAAAAAGCCTAATCCGCTTCTTGCGCAATCTATTCGCGTGGAATATGTAAACGACTTTGACGCAAAAATCGGCACGGATTCCCCCGAAATGCAACGCATTATAAACGGCAAGCCAGATATTTATATGAAAGAGCCGAGTAGCCCTTGGTTAAAAAGCCATAAAACAAGGGTAAATAAAAAGGGTGAGCCGTATTTGATTATTCCTTTTCAGTGGGGAACTCCTAACAGTAAAGGCGGCAATAGAGCGCATTTTTCGGCGGTAAATACGATTCCAAAAGCTGTTTACGACGCTTACGCAAAAAAAATGAGTAAGTCGGCAAAAACAGGCGAAACGTACTTTACAGAAAATATTTACGGCGAAATGGTAGAGCGGCAAAAATACGCTTGGGGGGACAGATTAAAAGCGGACAGGAATATAAACGGGCTTGTAAGAATGAAAGCAAACCCGAAAAGCACATATTTTACATTCCGCGTACTTTCTGCACGTTCAAAAGCGGATTGGCATATAAAAGCAGTGCCAGCAAATCCTGTTGTGCAATCGCTTGAAAACGCTATGAAGCCGATTGTAGGAAGCACAATAGCAGAGGGCTTTAAGGGAGATTTACAATGACAAACAAAGAAATATACAAGGCACTACGAAAAGCCTTGGACGAAATGCACAAAGAGGAAGAAGCAGAAACACTTGCATATTTCAAGAGGGAATTGCTAAAACATCTCAACACGCTAAAAGACGAAGCGCATACAGAGCGGATTGAAAAAGCAATCTTTATGCTGACGTTGATTGCTAAGTCGGGTTATCCAGTCGGTACAGTGAGAACGTGGCGCGGTACGAAGTTTAAGAAAATCGCACAGGGCAAGTGGCGCAGGATTTATGACAAGGAAGACCGCGGTGCAAAGATGAGCATTGCACGATTGAAAAAGCAGGTCGAGAAATGCGAAAGCACAAAAGAACTGCTTGACCTTGTTTTACAGAATAAATCGCGCTTTATGGACGAGAACGGAAAGCCGCTTTCAATCGTCAAGGAACTTTCGGCGTATGCAAAGGAAAAAGGACGCGAAAAAATCAAAGAACGCGCTCAAAAAACGCAAGGATTGAGAAACCATTTTGCACGGCAGAATAAGAAAGAGCAAGAATCAAAAAACGGCATTGTAGAAAAGAACGAATTGACGGAAAAGCAGATAAAAAATGCTGTTGAACCTACACAAGCAGAGTTTGAAAACATTATTGATAATATCTTTTTGGGGAATTACAAGGCTGTTCCTTCGGCTATAAAACTGCCGTCTTTGCAAAAAGAATTGATAGAAAAACTCGGTGTTTCGGGGAATTTCTACCTTACGCAAAAGCGAATGAAACATATCAATCCACAGCGTAAGGCTTCGCATAATAATCAGGATTTCAGAAAGGAAGAGTACAAAGATATTCTGAATATGATTAAAAATGCAAAACGTGCATATATCGATACGGCAAAAGGGAATTTTTTAATCGCAAAGAAAGACAAAATGAATGAGAATAAAGCAAATATCATTTGCTTTAACAAAGATAAACTCGGCAATTATATTGTAACGATTAAGAAAGTTGATAAAGTGGAATTAAAGAAGCAGGAACTTGAAAAAGTGGAGGTCGGGGTTTCACCGACTATAACGCGCCAAAACGGTGCGCCAGCTTCTAATGGTCATACTGGTATCTCCACAGATAACAGTATATCGCAGAAAGCCGATTCTGTCAACGTTGGCAAGACTAATCTTGAAAAAGCAAAAGATTTGTTACAAACAGCAGATACTTCTCAAATTACAACTCTAAAGCAGTTTAAGAAATATGCAGACAGAATGAAATACTTTTTATCGTCTATGAGTGTGAAAAAAGGTGATGAAGCTGCACTATTCTGTATTACAATGAACGCAAAAGACAGAGAAAAGTTCGATAAAGATTTTCATTCTATTTTTGAAGAAAAATTCGATGAAGATGGTTTTGAAAGCAATGGATTTGAAACTGCATTTTTCTTCAATCCTAAAGTGAATATGGAGGCAAAAGAATAATGGCAATGAACGGTAAAAAGCTCGGAGACGATATAGCCGAATTGATAACAGCTTCGGACGCTCCGAGCGACGCTAAAGCAAGTATAAAAAAGCTGTGGGAAGACATCGGCAATGTGATAGTTAATCATATCACGCAAAATGCAATGATTACCGTTGCAGCAGGGATTCCCGTCGCGACCGCAGGAAGCGAAAGCGCACAAACAGGCGCGACAACGGCAACGGGAACAGCTACCATTATGTAAGATTATTTTCTGCGAAACTCAAAATGTATTTTATGCGTAATGTGGTAAGTATGGCAATAAGGGCAGAAATACGACCGACAAGGCGCGTATTTCTTGCGACACCGCGAATGATTATGGCTTCTCATTGCGTGGATTATACCACCAGCGTCCTTTTTGGAATAACACACTTTTCCAGAAGTTTCACAAATTGGACGGTCATTTTTTGTTTCATTCATTTTATAACCTTCTAAAAAAATCTTCTCCCACAAAATCCGTTATTTTATCAATTTCTTTTTGATAGAAAATTTCGTGCTTTGCCTGTAAAAAGCAATATGCAACAAACGACGTTTTTATGACAAAACATTTTCGCGTTAAATACTGTTCGATAATATAGCTTGCCACATCTTGCGCTTTTTCTCTCCAGTCGATTCCGCGCAATTTTCGTTTTTTACATTCCTTCGTGATTATCTTTATACTCACTTTCTTTAATATTTTATACATTTCTGCAATCGATTCTGCATTTTTGTTATTGCGATAATCGTACTGAAGATTAAACAGCCGCTCATTATCGGTCTTCGGATTGTCAAAATGCGGCAAAACCGAAAAATCTAAAGCCTTGGGCTTGTATTCAGCCCATAAATAGCCATTCTTATCTTCGCTTATCTCTTTTAACATATCTTAACCAAAATAACTCAAAATCGAAATAAATCAGTCTGCTTAGTGCTTTCTGTTTTCTCAACAAACCGCTCCACGCCGAAAAAAATGCCGTCGCCGCTCATACTCATAACCCGCTTTTCTCTTGCGTTGTATTCATCGCGTGGAATGTCGCGGCGGTCGCACTGAAACAGCATTGTTTCAAACTCGCCCCACAATCGCGTTTTTTCTCTGATTGGCACATTCCCTAAAAAACGCTTACAATCTCTACACGTCTTCATTCAGACTTCTTCTAAAAACTCTTCATAAATAAGATTTTCCGCCTCTAGCAAACATTCTACAAGAGCATCGGTTTCCTCTGTATTTATTCTTTGTGCAATCAATCGCGCCGCGTCCATAAAGTTATAAGCCTTTTTAATGGCTTTCATTTCAACCTCTGCCATTGTCATTCTCCTTCAACAAACTCCGCACATTCTTTTGCAACGCTCTTTTTCGATTTTTCTCACTACCGCGTCCCACCCGTTAAAAACAAGCGACTGATTTATGCAATCTGCCATATACGCTAAAACAACCGTTTGACCTTTATAAAAAGCGTCTTCGATTGTTTCAATCTTGCCTTTTATCGCCTCATAATCCTCAAGTGTCATAACTTGCTTTAACTCTTTCTCGCTCATCACTCGCCCCCATTCATTTTTCTCAACACAAAAAATTTTAGCATAGAAAGAATTTGCGTGTAAAGCCTTTTATCACTTTTGTTTGTATTATTTTGAAAAAAGCTATTGATTAAAATCTAAAAGTATAGTATTATAATGATGTAAGCAAGGTACGACACTTACAAGGAGGTGAGATAAATGAGCAAGAAAAAGAAAAAAAAGAAGCGTCCTGCTAAAAAACGAAGACGCTTCAAAGCCTTAATAAAAGTTTTGGTACAACTTTTATGGCTTTTGGTTGAAATCCTGTTAACTAAACTAATCGGTTAACAGAAAATCGGGAGGGTGTGCGATACCTTCCCGATAATCATACTCTACATTTTCGGGGGTTGTCAATGAAAACATCGGCTTTATTGTTTATTCTTTTTGTGCTAACCGCTATTGCAAAGAAGCAAGAGGCGATAAGCCCTTTTTTTGCACATTGTGTATTTGTGCTTGTTATCGTGGCGCAAGTGTATCTTTTGATAAAAGACAGCATTGCATTATATAAGACGTTTAAGGAGAGAGAAGAATGAGTGAGCAATATTTAAAGAGCGGGCGCGGCGGCGCAAGAGCGGGCGCAGGTCGAAAAGCTACAGGGCGGTTAGTGCAATTTGCGTAAACCACGATTTCGGCTGTGCCTGAAAAAATGGCAGAACTCAAAGCCTGTGCTAAAGAAAACAATATGAGCACATCGGCTTTTGTCTTTATGCTTTTCGATGAGTGGAAGCAAAAATAAAACCCGTGCTAAAAGAGAGCCGTAACAAGCTCTCTTTTTTCTTACAAAGCCGCCTGCAAGCCCACTTTCGCCAAAACAAGCGAAATCGCGATTGTAATCATCGTCTTGAATGCCATATCTACAATCTGCGCATATCGGCTCGCTTTTTCGTTCATTGGTCGCTCTTCAACCGCCCTAAGCCGCTTATCGTGCGCATTTATCGCTTGCAACAGCTCCTCCTGGCTCTTTTGCAAATCGGCAATATCTCGGCTCTGCATTCTGTCTTCAACAATAAACGCCCTCACTTCCTCCAGCGTCTTTTCAATCGCCGACAGCCTGTATTCCATCAATTCCTTTTTTTCGTCATCGTTCATTTTTTCGCCTCGTTTTCCTCTTCGTAAATCTCTTTTATCGCTTCATAATCGCTTTGTGTCTTTTCCACTTTCAGCCTGTATTCTGCAAGCTGTATAATCCATTCTGCGCTGACGCTAACCGTGCCGTCCTCATTTACTTTTGCGTCGGTCAAATCGGGAAAAATCGGAAAAACCAACGGCGGCACGACCACGCTTTTTTCTTCAACGCTTATTGTTTTGCACGAAGCCGCCACCAAAATAAAAAAAAGAATTGCCTGAATTGCAATAAAAATCTTTTTCATTCAATACCTCTGTAATCAAATAGTCTACGAACAGCGTGTGTTGTAAAATTCTCCGTCCTATCTAGGAAATTCTTCCCCCGATATGAGAAATTCTTTTTCTCATCAAGAAAATTGTTCCTCCCATATCAGAAATTGTTTTTCCCACCTAGGAAATTCTTCCCCCGATATGAGAAATTGTTTTTCCCACATCAGAAATTGTTTCCCCGATATGAGAAATTGGCAGTGTTACGAAAAGTATGCTTCTTTATGTCATTCTCGTGCTTGACACGGGAATCTATCTTCTGTAGGCAGTTTTGAAAAAGAGGCTGTGCCTCAGATTATCGGGTCGAGCTCGATAATGACAGCATACCTTTGGTAACACGTCCCTTTTTTAGCTTTATGTTATCGAGGAACTTATGATTAAAAAGATAGACGATGTAAAAATAATACAGCCGCCGTTAGTACAGCTCAATGCTCCCTATCCGTCAGGTGCGTATCTTTCTTCTTTTTTTAGAGAGCTTGGATACAGCACAGAATGGAGAGATTTATCGCTCGAACTTTTTGTTTCGCTCTTTTCAAAATCAGGACTTACAAAGTTGTTTGCGCTATCAGAAAAGAACGCATTAGACAAAGCGCAAAAGGCTGAAAAAAAAGGCGATGAGGCAACTGCATTTAATTTGCGGCGATATGTGAGCGAAAAAGATGCATGGATTGATTGGATAGACGATATTCGCTCTATGCTTACTTCGGGAAGCGGAAGCGGCACGGCAGTTTCTGGCAGAGAGCTTTGTCATCGCTTTATCTTAGATCGGAAGAGC
>CALBGU010000249.1 GCA_937893155.1 uncultured Treponema sp.
TGCGGAACATCGTGTTGAACCCGAATTGCATAAAGTTCCACGCATCGTTTTCGTTCTTGCCGCCCTCGGTTTTGTTAATTGCCGCAATGACCTTGTTCCAATACGGGCGCAGTTCGTTAATCAGCTCTTCGTCTTCGGCGGTGATTTCGCCTGAATCCATCAAAAGCACGATAACGTCGGCTTTGCGGAAAGAATCGAGCGTCTTTTCTACAACGAGGTCGTCCATCACGGCTTCCATCGTGCCAATGTCGCGCGTGAGCTTGTAGCCGCCCGTATCCATCAAATGCACAGGCTTGCCCATCAAAAACGCCGTCGATTCCACAGGGTCGCGCGTCGTTCCCGCCACGTCCGCCGTAATCGCCACGCGCCGATGAAGCAAGCGATTAAACAGCGTGGATTTGCCCACGTTTGGACGCCCAGCAATCACGACAAGCGGCAAATTGTAATATATTTTGTCTGTAAAATACGTTTCCTCAAGCTCATCTTCGTTGTATATATCTTCTGAAGAATCGCTCTTCTCACCATTTGAAAAACCGTCCTCGACGCGAGAACTCGCCTGTTCCTGTTCTTGAAGAACAGCCTTTTCTTCAAAAACAGCCCTTGGCTGCCCTTGAAAAGCCGTCTTCGACGGTTTGGGTTTGCTGAAATCTGGCTTTTGCTTTTTCTTTGCCATAAATGTTCCTTGTTAAAAAAGAGACCGTTCGATAAAACACAGAGCCTGTGCTTTTTAGATATTGTATTGTATTACAAAAAAAAATGCTATGGCATATAAAAATAAGATTGCCATTCAAGCACATAAAAAAATTACGGCGCACCAGAAAATTCGATTGAACTCGCACAGCGCCATTCATCGCAGTTTTTAATCAGCAATAAAAATGCGGTTTTGCCCTTTTTTTCGCAACGCAACACTCTCGTTTGCGCGCCACCATCGACCTCTGGAAAATACTCGTTCGCACACAAAAACGGAGATTCTTCCTTGATTGCATCGCCAAAAATGGTTTTGATTGTCATTTCGGAACAATTCCGATAAAAATCCCTGCGCCTCGTTGCATTTTTCAAGCGCCGTTGTCTCACACGCCAAAAACAAACACGAGCAGAAAAGAAAAACGACAGTCCATTTCATTTTATCCCACATTTACAGCGATTTGAGCGTTGCAGAATCAACTTTCCATTCATCTGCGTTTTTGGACACCTCAAGCACCGCATATTTTCCGTCCGCAAGCGCGCCGGGATTTATCACAATCGTGCGCCCCACCGTGTCGATATTCGCGCTTTCGTGAATGTGCCCCGTGATAACCGCAAGCGGCTCGGCTTTGTCGATAAACGCGCGCAGTGCCGCCGAACCGACGTGCATTCCGTTCTCAATCACATCGCATTTTGTGTCTTTGGGAGGATTGTGCATAATCGCAATCAAATTATGCCATTTTTCGCCGTTATCGAGTGCGGCAAAATCACCTACCAGCTCCTCGTCAGTGCGCTCAAACGGCGTTGTCCCAGTAAACTTGGAGCCGCCCCCCGAACCGCACACCGCGAGCGAATCAAAAAACGCCACCGTTTTCTGCACACTGATGTCGCGGCTTTCCAGCTCCGCAATAAAATCAGGCTCATCGCAGTTACCGAGCACCGCAAAAACTTGGTCGTGTTTTTTGCACAAAAGCTCCAGCGCAGGCTTGCCCGTCTCCGTCTTGCCGAATTGCGCAAAATCGCCTGCAAAAAGCACCGCGTCCGCACGTTCAAACTCAGGTGTCAACCGCTCCAGATTCTCAAGATTGCCGTGAATATCTGAAATAGCAAGAAATCTCATCTTTTTCCTCCGTGTGTTTCATACATTTTCCATTGCGGCTTTCAGCGCGTTCATCTGCTGTGCCGTGCCGATAGTAATGCGCAAAAAATCCTCGATGCCCGCCGTGGCAAAATGGCGCACCAGCACGCCCTGCGCTTTTATGGCGCGATACAACTCCTCGCCGCCCTTGCCGTCCTTTTTGGCAAACACAAAGTTCGTGGCAGACGGAATGACGCTCCAGCCGCGCTCCTTGAGCCAATCGCAAAAATTATCGCGCTCCAACACGATTTTCTTTGCATTCGCGGCATAATACGAAACGTCCTTGCACGCCGCCTCGCCCGCCGTTTGCGCCAACACATCAATCGGAAAGTGGTTGAACGAGTTTTTCACCGTCTCGAGCGCACCAATCAATTCAGGATTCGCCACGACATAGCCAATGCGAAGCCCTGCAAGGCTCATACTTTTGCTGAACGTGCGCACAATCACCAGATTTTTGAAATCCTTGAGCAGAGCAATCGCGCTTTCGCCGCCAAAATCCACATACGCCTCGTCCACCACAAACGCGCGGTCAGATGGGGCTTTTTCGAGCATTGCACGGATTTCGCTCCGCGTCAGTGCCCGCCCCGTCGGTGCATTCGGGTTGGCAAAAATCAGCGCGCTGTTATTTGTCTGCGCCTCAGAAAGCATTTTGTCCGTGTCGAGCGACCAATCGCTTTTGAGCGCAATTTTATCAAGCGGAATACCGTAGTAGCCCGCATAAACGGGATAAAAGCTGTATGTGTGCTCAGGGAGTACCAGCGGCGTTTCTGCGTCGAAAAACGTGTAAAACACCAACGAAAGCACCTCGTCCGAGCCGTTGCCGCAAAAAATCATATCGCGCGTCACTTCAAAATCAATCGCGTCGGCTTTTGACGGACGGCAGGCAAAATCGCCCTCGCCCTCAATCTGTGCCGTGCACAAAACGCCGCCCGTGTGATTGAGCATTTCAGCAATCGCATCTCGAAGCGTCTCGGAGGCAGGGTCAGGATACAGCGCCAGACGCTTGCTCTGCGCCTCCAGCAGCACCGACACCGCCTTTGCCGTTCGCTCTGACGGCGGATACGGATTTTCGTTTGCATTGAGTTTTATATAATCGCGGTCTTTCGGCTGCTCCCCCGGAACATACGGGTGCAGATTTTCCAATCGTTTTGAAAGCATTTTTTCACTCCTCATATCATTATTAGATATGTTCGATAATATAGCTTTAACAAGGGGCTTAAGCCCCTTGCTACATAAAAAAACTTCAGTTTCCGAACATTTCATCAACGGTGTTGTATACTTTCAATGTTCCTTTTTTGCGTGCT